>DASSBO010000567.1:0-6260 GCA_035698655.1 Streptomyces sp. | reverse complement strand
CTCGCGGTTGATGATCAGGCCGGCGACAGTGATCATCCCGTCCATCGGACCGTCGAGCCGAATCGAACGGTCACCGAGCGAATACGAGTTCCTCTCCGTGCTCATTCATGAAATACCCGACGTAGTCCTTGTCGGTGATCTCGCCTCTGAACAGGCGGGCCAGGTGCGGTTCGATGGCGGTCGGCGCGTCAGTCATACGACAGGTTCCTCGTCCGGGTCAGCGTCTTGTCGTACCGATGAAAGGGCTAGCATGCGGGAGGCTGAGTTCAGCAGGGTCTCGTAAGTGATCACTTCTACGCGTGCCTGGTGCGCGTTGTAGGTGCGAAGCGTTTCCGCGATCTCCCGAGAGGTCGCACCTCCAGTCACGTATTGCGGGTGTCCGATCACGACCGTCGCCGAGGCCCGGCGAGTGTCGACCCCATGCTCGGCCTGGATACTCGGGCGGTTCTCGTCCATGGCCCGGAGGTAGGTTCTATCTGAAGCTCGGCTTCCGAACGACCGGAGAGACCAGCGGCGGAGAGACCGTCGGCGTGTTGGATCTACGCCAACGTGACAGACCCAAGCTGATGTCCGGTCAGGCCAAAGGCCGTTCCACGACCGGTTCAGTCGGCCTTCATCACCTTGGTCTCGGCGTTCAGCAGGTTCGCTTCGATGGCTTCCAGGTGCGACAGCGCGGCTGCCTGCTCGTCCTCGTCCATGGTGCCGGTCGTGAGCGATTCCAGTTCGGCCCAGATGCGTTCGACGGTGCGCTTGAGTGGCGCGCCGGCCGGCGTCGCCTCGATGATGGAGACCCGGCCGTCGGTCGGGCTGGGCCGGCGGCGAACGTAGCC
Source organism: Streptomyces sp. (assembly GCA_035698655.1). GTDB lineage: Bacteria > Actinomycetota > Actinomycetes > Streptomycetales > Streptomycetaceae > Streptomyces. The sequence goes on along the minus strand of DASSBO010000567.1, from coordinate 5,430 downwards.
GGCTTGTTCGAGGCGGCGCACGGTCCGCGCGATGGTGGGCGCGTCGGAGTCGAGAGAGCGCACAAGGTCGATCTGGCGCTGCGGACCCTCGTCCCACAGACGCATCATCAGGAGTTCCTGGCCCGGGTAGAGGCCCGTTTCCCGGAGAAGTTGGCCGGCGAGCATCTTGTGCAGCCGAGCCACCCGGAAAATGGCATGACTCAGCGGACCGTGACCGGCGACGGGCTGGGGACCTTGCTTCTCGGCTTTCACAGGTTTTCTCACTGTTGCCACGACGTTGGTCGACTTCCTGTGCTGCCTGGAGCGCCGACCCATAGTTGTTCGGTCAAGTATGCTACCTCGTCGGCCGGGTGGCGCGGAGGAAGGCGATCAGTTCCTCCAGAAGCGCCTTGGGACGTTCCTCGGAAATGAAATGCCCACTGCCGTCGATCACCGCGGAGCGCACGTCGGGTGCTATGGGGCGCAGGCTGTCGGCAAGTCCGGTGCCGACGTTGTGCCGGCCACCGACCGCCAGGAGCGGCATGTCGAGCCGACTGCCTGCGTCGGCCCAAGCCCTGTTGACGCGGCCGTCTTCGAGCAGAGTCCGGTAGTGGTCGAACCCGCTGCGCAGGGCCGCACGTCCCCGGTAGGAGGCGGTGACGGCGTCGATCTCCTCGGGTGTGAAGACACCGGGCGCGGCCGACAACCGCGGGAACCACCACTGGAAGAAGGCCCGTTCACTGCCTTCGAAGAGCAGTTCCGGCACCTCACGGGCCATGAACAGGCCGAAGTGGAAGGAGCCGCCGCCGGCCGGGTCCATGGCCTGTTCCAGTCCGAATCCGGGGACGGCGAGTTCGATCAGCGCGAGTTGCTCGACCTGGTCGGGGTGCAGCCGGGCGTAGGAGAAGGCGACCATACCTCCGATGTCGTGGCCGACCAGGCGCACAGGCCCGACCACGCCGAGCCGGCTGAGCAGCTGCCGCATGTCCTCTGCCTGGTTGTCCTTGGTGTACCCGCCGTCGGCATGCGATGAGTGGCCCAGGCCGCGCAGATCGGGGGCGATGACGGTGTATCCCTGGTCGGCGAGGGGCCGCATGAGGTGCCGCCACGCCCGCCAGGTCTCGGGCCAGCCGTGCAGCAGGAGCACGGCCGGCCCCGCGCCTCCGGCAACGGCGTGCAGCCGGGTCCCGTTGGCCGCTACCGTCCTGCGGCTGAATCCCTCGGGCAGGTCGCTGTTCCTGTCGTTCAGCATGATGTCCCTTCCGGTCTTGCGGCGGGCGGTGAGTCAGCGGGGCGGCCCGAGGACGATCTGGCCGTGGGCGTCGGCTGCCTGGGCGAGCAGTTCGGCGGGGATCGCAAAATCGTCGGGGCGCGGGGTCGACACGTCCCGCCCGGCCATGCGGAACATGCCCTCGATACCGCTCGGGGTGGTGATCATCAGCAAGTCGGCTTCGTCGGAGGTGATCCGGTAACCGTGCGGGACGTTCTTGGGCAGGAAGACGATCCCGCCCTCACCGAGTTCGTGTTCCTGGTCGCCCGACCACACCAGGGCGGTGCCCTTGATGAGCAGGAAGACCTCGTCTTCTCGGGTGTGCATGTGGAAGGGCGGCGCCTCGCCCTTGTGGACTCGGAAGCGACCGACGGTGAGTTGGCCGTCGGTGGCTGCTCCGTCCAGCAGGACGGAGAATGTGCCGCCGTCGAGCCACTCCAGGGTCTGCTGCTGATCGGGTTGGGCCAGGTAGGTCATCGACATGGCGCGTCCTTTCGTTGCACGGCCTGCGCTTCGGTGGCATGGCCACCGGGAGTGTTAGTTAGCCGAACAACAATTGATGGCGAGGCTATTCCCGGAAGCCCGCCCGGGACGAACGAGCTCAGGTCGCTGTGGGTCAGCGGTCAGCCCAGAGGCGCGCGGCGAGTCGGCGGCCGGGGCGGCGGTCAGAGGCTGGTGAGCAGGGCGTCGAGCGGGGCCGGGACGGCGTCGGGGGCCAGGGCCTCGACCAGCACGCGGCCGTAGTGGATCTTGCGGCCCTTCTTCGTGCCGAGGAAGCGCCGCAACTGCTGCTCTGTCGTCCGGTCCTGCTGCGCCGGCTGGCGCAGGAAGATGCGCAGGGCGCGCAGGTCCCCCTCCGCCTGCACGATCTCCCGCACCCGCGCTGCGCCCAGCGCGCGGATCAGCTCGTCCTCCAGGTCCGCCGCGCACACGAAGAACCCGTGCCCGTTCGCACCGGCCCGTTCCCAGCCGCGCGCGTAGTAGCGGCGTTCCCGCTCGTCGCACAGGCCCGCGAGGCGGAGGCCGAGGCCCGTCGGGCCGAGGAGACCGGCGTAGCGCCCGACGTTCATCGCGCCGTTCATGGACACGACGCAGACGCCCTCGGCCGCCAGGTTCCGGTCCCGGCTCGCGGTCAGCGCGTCGAGCGCGGCGACGTCGCTCGGCCCTTCGAGTAGCACGACCGTCCGGACGGGCAACCGCGCCGCCAGCTCGCGCGCGAGATCGCCGGGCCCGCCGGCCGCCCACGCGGTGACGGCGTCCCGGAACGACCCCATGTCAGTCATGCCGACGAGTCTGCGCCCGTTCCGGCCACCGCGGTAACGGATTTTCCCCGGCACGCGGCACGCGGCAGGCGGCGGCCGCTGTCAGCCGAGGCCGACGGCCCAGGCGTCGATGGTGGTGACGTCGGCCTGGCGGGGGAAGACCTTCTCGGTCAGCACCCGGTGGACCTCCTCGTCGGCGTCGCCACAGCCGTCGGCCAGCACGGTGAGCCGGTAGTCCAGGTCGGCGGCCTGGCGGAGGGTGGACAGGACGACGCCGCTGGTGGCGAGGCCGGTCAGCACCAGGTGATCGACGCCGGCTCCGCGCAGCACGAGGTCGAGGTCGCTGCCGGCGAAGGCGCTGACGCGCTTCTTGGTGACGACGGCGTCACCGGGGCGGGGCGCGACGTCGGGGTGGATGACGGCCCCCGAGTCGCCGTCCGTGAACGCGCCCTCGGGCAACGCGCTGAACTGCGGGCTGGACTTCGTCTCGGGGTGCCCCGGGCGGAAGCCGACGACGACGTACACCACGGGCACGTTCGCCGCCCGTGCCGCGGCCACCGCGCGGGCCAGGCGGGGCGTGTAGCCGGAGTCGCTGTCGGCGATGCGGTCGACGATGGACTGCTGGACGTCCATCACGAGCAGGGCGGGGGTGGTCATGCTGCGGTCCTCACGTGGTGCGGTGCGGTTGTCGGTTCGGGGGTTCGGGTCCGGTGGGCGTGGTGGTGCCGTCGTCGCGCCCGAGGTGGCGCAGCGAGCGGTCGGCGACCGTCACGGTCAGGAACAGGGCGCTGACGGCGAGCACGAAGGCGGCCAGTTCGTGCAGGCCGCCGGTGTCGGCGCGCTGTCCGAAGAAGGCGCCGTTGGCGGCGGCCGCGACGATGGCGCCGAGGTAGCCGAAGGTGCGCAGCAACCCGGCGGAGGAGCCGATGCGTTCGGCGTCGGCCTGGTGGTAGACGGCGTTCTGCAGCGCGATGCTGTTCAGGCCCTGCGGGACGCCGAGGACGAGCACGACAGCCACGAGCATCCACACGGGGCTGTCGCCATGCAGGAGCAGCAACAGGCTGCAGGCGATGACCTGGCCGACCGCGCCGACGAGCAGCTTGCCGCGGACGGCCTGTCGGCGTCCGGTGAGCGTGGAGACGACGATCGCGGTGGCGAAGAGGGGTATCTGGACCAGTCCGGTCTGCGACGGGGAGAGCCCGCGGCCCTGCTCCATCCACTGCGTGTAGCCGTAGAGGAAGGCGTAGGTGACGATGTAGCTCAGCAGGGCTCGGCCGTAGGTGGTGACGAGCGGCAGGTTGCCGCCGAGCACGCGTACGTCGATGAACGGCTGCCGGGCCCGCAGTTCGCGCCAGGTGAAGCCGGCTGCCGCGGCGACGGTCAGGACCGGCAGGTACCAGGTGCCGGCGCCGGGGTTCATCAGGAACAGCAGCAGGCACACGAGCCCCGCGGCGAACAGGCCCATGCCAGGCAGGTCCAGGTGGCTCGCGAGTCTGCGCCCGTCCTCGCGGCGCGGGCCCGGGCTCACCGGGAGCCGGCGGGCGCCGAGGTACAGGCCGACGAGGGCGAGGGGGACGTTGACCGCCAGGGTCAGGCGCCAGCCGCCCAGCCCGATCAGCAGACCGCCGAGGCTGGGGCCGATGACGGCGATGGTCTGGGTGGTGACGGCCAGCGCGGTCAGCACGCCGGCCGGGCTCTCCTTCCCGGTGCGCCGGGCCTCGCTGCGGATGAGGTACATGGCGGCCGGATAGCCGGAGCAGGTGCCGAAGCCGAGCAGTACGCGGGCGACGACGAGCACGCCGAGGCTGGGCGCGAGCATGCCGACGACCCCGGCGACCCCCGTCAGCGCCGTCCCGGCCAGGAACAGGCGGCGGGGGCCGAAGAGGTCGATCAGCCGTCCGACGACGGGCTGCCCTATCGCGGTGGCCAGGTAGAGGGCGGAGATGAGCCAGGCCGTCTGGGCGGGCGGCGCGCCGAAGGCGGCGCCGATCGGCACCAGGGAGACGGAGATGATCGAGGAGTTGACCGGGTTGAGGGCCGCTCCCGTCATCATCGGGGCCAGCAGCCGACGGTCGAAGCCGTCCGCCGAGCGCCTGCCCCCGCCCGGGCGGAGCCGGTGCAGAACGTCGGAGAGGGTGCTGCTCATGAGCGCACGATGCGTTCCAGCAGGGCCGCCGCCTCACGGAGGGTCGCGCGCTCGGCTTCCGTGCACCGGTCCTCCAGGGCGCGGGCGAGCCAGCTCTCCCCGGCACGGCGGCGGTCCTCGAGGAAGGCGTGCCCGCTGTCCGTGACGAACACCAGCTGCCGACGGCCGTCCTCGGGGTCGGGGCGACGGTCGACCAGGCCGCGCCCGGCCAGAACGCCGACGATGGTGGCCACCGACTGGTGGCGGACGCCTTCGGCGACCGCCAGGTCGCTGACCGACGCCTCGCCGTCCTTGTCGAGCCGGCTGAGCACGGAGGTCTGGGACGGGGTGAGGTCGCCGCGGTCGTAGGTCCCGCGCAGGCGTCGCCGCAGCCGGCTGAAGACCACGCGGACCTCGTGAGCCGCGCGCACGGCCGACTCGGACACGCCCCCGGTGGTTCCCGCACCCTCACTCATACGTGCAGCCTAAATTGCGCAGCCTGGACTGCGCAAATGCGGCTGTACGTGCGCCGACATCGGGGCGGCGATACGCCCTTGTGGTCTGGAAATGACCGCGCTGCGGTCATTTCCAGACCACAAGGGCGGGCATGCTCAGCTCATGTCGAGCAGGGCGGCGAGTCGCCGCGCCGGGTACGGGGCCTGGCGGCTCGTGCGTTCGAGGTCGCCGATGAAGTCCGTCACGACCGCCGCGAGGCGGGCGTGCCGGGCGATCGCCGACCGGGCCGCCGGCGGGCCCGGCGGCGGCTCCGCGCCCGCCGCGCAGGCGCGGATCAG
>DASSBO010000566.1:0-2914 GCA_035698655.1 Streptomyces sp. | reverse complement strand
CCGAGGTCATCGCCGCTCAGCTGGATCCGCACCGTCGTGCTCTCGCCCGCCTTCAGCGTGACCCGCTTGAAGCCGCGCAGCCGGCGCACCGGCTGGACGACGCTCGCCACCGGGTCGTGCAGGTAGACCTGCACCACCTCGTCGCCCGCGCGTTTCCCGGTGTTGTGCACCGGCACCGCGACCTGCACGGTGTCGCCCTTTCGCAGGGCGTGGGCGCTGATCCGCGAGCGGCTCAGCTGCGGATCGCCGACCTCGAACGTCGTGTAGCTCAGGCCGTGCCCGAAGACGAACCGCGGCCCGTGCTCCAGGTCGAGGTACTTCGAGGTGAAGAAGTTGTCCGGGTCGTAGGGGCGGCCGGTGTTCTCGTGGTTGTAGTACACCGGGATCTGCCCGGTCGAGCGCGGGAAGGACACCGGCAGCTTGCCGCCCGGGTTGACCGCCCCGAACAGCACGTCGGCGATGGCGTTGCCGCCCTCGATGCCCGGCTGCCACGCCTCCAGGACGGCCGGCGCCTGCTCCACCCAGTCGCCGACCGTCAGCGGACGGCCGTTGACCAGTACGACGATGAACGGCTTGCCCGTCTTCGCGATCGCGGCGATCAGCTTCTCCTGCCCGCCGGGCAGGCTGATGTCGCTGCGCGAGGCGGCCTCGCCGACGTAACCGGGCGGTTCGCCCACCGCGATCACCGTCACGTCGGCCGCCTTCGCGGCCGCCACCGCCTCGGCGATGCCGCCGGTGTCCTCGCCCTTCTCGTCCGTCCCGCGGGCGTAGCTGACGTGCGCACCGGGGACGGCCTTCGCCACGCCGTCCCTGAGCGTGACGGCCGGGTACGCGCCCGCGCCCGGGCCACTCCAGCCGCGCTGCAGGTCGCGGGAGTCGGCATACGGGCCGACGACCGCGACGGAGCCGACCGACCGGCTGAGCGGCAGTGCGCCGCCCTCGTTGCGCAGCAGCACCATGGACCGGCCGGCGACCTCGCGGGCCACCTTGCGCGTGGCCTTCGTCGGGCCGTCGGAGGCGGCGTCCTCGTCCGTGTACGGGTGGTCGAAGAGGCCCAGCGCGTACTTGACGCGCAGGATGTTCGCCACGGCCTCGTCGAGCCGCTTGACGTCGATGCGGCCCTCACGCAGCAGCTTCTTGCCGTTGTCGACGAGGGTGGTGCTCACCATCTCCATGTCGACGCCTGCGCCCAGGCCGAGGGCGCCCGCGTCGGCGCCGTCGGCTGCGAAGCCGTGCGGGATCATCTCGCGGATGCCGTCCCAGTCGCTGACGACGAAGCCGTCGAAGCCCCACTCGTCCCGCAGGATCTCGGTCAGCGTGTGGGAGTTGCCGTGCGCCGGGACGCCGCTGATGGTGTTGAACGACGCCATGACCGTGGCCACTCCCGCCTCCACGGCGGCCTTGAACGGCGGCAGGTACAGGTTGCGCAGGCGGGCCTCGGAGACGTCCACGGTGTTGTAGTCGCGGCCGCCCTCCGCGCCGCCGTAGGCGACGAAGTGCTTGGCGCACGCGGCGATGCGGTCATCCGAGCCGATGTCGTCGCCCTGCAGGCCCTTGATCTTGGAGACCGCGAACGTCGAGGCGAGGAACGGGTCCTCGCCCATGCCCTCCACGATCCGTCCCCACCGCGGCTCGTGGCACACGTCCATCATCGGCGTGAACGTCCAGCGGATCCCGTTGGAACGCGCCTCCTTCGCCGCGACCTCGCCCTCCCGCTCCGCCACCGACGGGTCGAAGCTGGACGCCTCCGCCAGCGAGGTGGGGAACGTCGTCCAGTAGCCGTTGATGACGTCCAGACCGAAGAGGATGGGGATGCCGAGCCGGGACTCCTCGACGGCGATGCGCTGCAGGTCGTTGGTGTCCTTCGCGCCCTTGAGGTTGAGCACGGAGGAGAGCATGCCCTTGCGGGCCGCCGCCACGGCCTCCTTGTTCTGGCCGCCGCCCGGGCCGGTGTCGCCGTTCCACGACAACTGCTGGAGCTGGCCCAGCTTCTCCTCGACCGTCATGCGGCCCAGCAGTTCCCGCACCTTGGCGTCGTGCTCGCCGTGCCGCCGCGCGGCGGGCGCGGCGGCGGGTCTGCTGCCGCGCTCCGCGGCCCGAGCTGCTCCCGCGCCGGCGAACGTGCCGCCCATCGCGCCACCCGCGGCGACCGTACCGCCGAACGCACCGAGGACACTGCGCCGTCGAAGACCATCCATGTGTTCACCCTCTGAACGAGTTCCATCGTTGAACCCCTACTGCTCTTCCAAGCAGTGCGGCGAAGCTAGGTCTCGGGTACCGGCGCGTCAAGGGCCCGCGACCAGCCTGCGGCTGACGTCGACGAAGGTCTCACCAGGCACACACACGACCGCCGGGCGCTACGCCTGCTCGCCTCCGAGCGTGTCGAGGCGGTCCGCCTCCGCGTCCGTCAGGGTGAGCGCGGCCGCCACCACATTGGCCTCCAGATGGGCCGGGTTTCCGCCCGCTCGCGGCCCGTGCCGGCGATCGCGAAGCACAGCACGTACGCCACGCCCTGTTCGCCGCGCCCGCACGAAGGCCCGCTCCTCGGGCGTCGCGCCCGGCCCGTACCGGTTCTGCACGCAGACCACAGGTGCGATCGCCTGCGCGGCCGGCAGCCGGTGCGGCTGGACGTTCGGGATGCCCAGGTGAACGCCGCCGTGTCGATGTGGTTCACGCCCAACTCGACGGCCCGCCGCAGCACCGCGAGGGACCGCCCACGGTCGCTCGGCGTGCCCAGGTCGAAGGCGGCGCCCCCCGTCAGCCGATCGTCTGTGGGGTCATGGGCCGGAGTGTGGCACCTTTCTGTCGGCGCGGTGCCGTGCGGCGTTGACCTTGCCCTTGGGGCAGGCCACAGCATCGGTGTCGCCGGGCGAGCCGCCCGGTATGAGGAGGAGCGAGCGGGGGCGGGAGGCGG
>DASSBO010000565.1:0-13230 GCA_035698655.1 Streptomyces sp. | reverse complement strand
CGTGGCTGGGCTGGACGGAGCTGGACGGCTCCGGACAGCTGGTGGCCGAGGTCTCGCCGTACGCGGTCGACCTGGACTGGTCGGACCTGGACGACCCGGAGGAGATCGGTCTGGTGGTGGCGGACCTGGGCCGGGCGACGGCGACGATGCACGCGGCGGCAGACGACGAGAGCGGTCACTCTTTGGTGCCCTTCTCCACGGAGCGCGCGATTGACGCGGCGATCGCCGCGGACGAGGACGGCTTCGGGCAGATGCTGGTGGACTTCGCGCACGCCTACGGGGCCGTGGCGCGCCGTGACCACCGGATCTTCGTGGATCTGTTCCGCAACGGGCGGATCCCCGGGCTGTGATGCACGGCCCGCCCGGGCCGGCCTGCGGCCGGTGCCGGGCGGGTCACCCGGGGTGATGAGTGGACGCCGCTTAGGGTCTTCTTACTCCCGTGCATGGCACACTCGGGCAGCGATGGACGTGGCAGCGGCAGGTATCCGGACGGCGCGGGCGGGAGTCTTCACCGCGCTGTGCGTCACGCTGTCCGCGGGCGGTCACGTACTGCTGTCCGGGACGCCGCTCCCGCTGGTGCCGCTGCTGCTGATCACGGTCTCCGTCTTCGTGGTGGCGTTCGCGTTCGCGGACCGGGAGCGCGGCTACGGCCGCATCGCGGCGCTGCTGATCCCGCTGGAGCTCTGCGCGGACACGGTCTTCACCTCCGGCCAGCACGCCTGCTACGGGCAGGCGGGCGGTCCGGTGACCGGGCCGCTGCGTTCGGTGGGCATCGACCTGCTGTGTGCGGGCGGCGACATGGGCACGCCACTGTCCCGGGTCGCCTCGGGATCCTCCCCGTTGCCGGCCCCCGGGCTGCAGACGGTGCCGGCGGCCGACTCACCGTGGCTGCTGCTGGCGCTGCACGTCGCGGTGGGGCTGGCCGCGGCCGCGTGGCTGCGCCGCGGCGAGGCCGCTGTCGCCCGGCTGCTGCGGGCCGCCGCCGTGACCGCTTTCCGTCCGCTGCTGCTGGTGCTGCGGTGGCTGGGTCCGCGCCCGGAGCCGGTGGTCGGCCCGTCGGCCGTCGTGTCGGCTCCGACGGTGCACCGGCCACCGTTGCTGGCGCACTCCGTGCTGCGTCGTGGACCGCCGCAGGTGTGGGCTTCGGCCTGACCTGCGCACCCCTCCCCCCGCACCATTCAGCACGGAAGAAGACACACTCATGAGCAACCGCAACAGCCAGGAAGCCAAGCGCGCCGCGCGCGAGCGGCTGCGCGCCGAGCGCGAGAAGCAGGCGAAGAAGGAGAAGGTCCGCCGGCAGGCGGTGGTCGGCGGCTCGATCGTGGCGGTGCTGGCCGTCGCCGCCGGCATCGGCGTCGCGGTGTCGAAGATGGGCGGCCCGGACGGCCCGTGGGCCGCGGCGGCACAGGTCGCGGACAAGGGCGCCGACGGCTCGATGCAGTTCGACGGCAAGACCGTGGCCTACCACGCGCCGGCGCACACCTCGGGCAAGAAGGGCCTGAACGTCGTCGTCGGCGACAAGAACGCGAAGCACACCCTGACGCTGTACGAGGACATGCGCTGCCCGATCTGCTCGCAGTTCGAGCAGAACGTCGGCGAGACCATCCAGCAGGACATCAAGGACGGCAAGTACAAGGTCAAGTTCGTCTTCGGCACCTTCCTGGACGGCGACACCGCGGACGGTCTCGGCTCGCGCGGCACCGGTTCGAAGAACGCGCTGAGCGCGCTGGGCGCGGCGCTGGACGTCAGCCCGCAGGCGTTCGTCGACTACAAGTACGCGCTGTTCTCGAAGAAGAACCACCCGGAGGAGACGGTCGACGCCTTCGCCAAGGACAAGAAGCTGATCGACGTGGCGCAGCAGGTGGACGCGCTGAAGGACAACAAGGAGTTCCAGAAGGCCGTCAAGGACGGCAGGTACGACGCGTGGGCCATGGCCATGTCCGCGAAGTTCCGTGCGGCGAAGGACGTGTCGGGTACGCCGACGGTGAAGCTGGACGGCGTGCATCTGAAGGCCGACGCATCGGGTTCCCCGCCCATGACGCCGCAGCAGTTCAACCAGCTGGTGGACCAGCAGATGAAGAAGAAGTGAGGTAGCGGCACGGTGACGGGCAGGACAACTCCCTTCGGGAGCCTGCCCGTTCACTGTACCGGCAGGTAGCATCTGCGGGCGTGACCGATACTCGGGGTACCTCTCGCAGACCTGTTGTTTCCTCCCCGGCGTCCGGACCGCCGCCGGGCCCGGCACGGCGGACGGTGGTGGCGGCCGGTGCTTCGGCGGCCGCGCTGCTGCCGCTGGCCGGTGCGGTGCCGGCGGCGCGTGCGGCGGCCGGGCCGGTGTTCGTGCACGGTGTGGCCTCCGGCGATCCGCTGCCCGACGGCGTCCTGTTGTGGACGCGCGTGACCCCGTCGCCGGACGCGGTGCCCGGCTCCGGGGCCGGCGGCCCGACGGCGGTCGGCTGGGAGGTGGCCGAGGACGAGGGGTTCGCCTCGGTGATCGCCTCCGGTTCCGTGACGGCGTCGGCCTCCTCGGACCACACGGTCAAGGCCGACGTGCGCGGGCTGTCGCCGGCCACGGACTACTTCTTCCGGTTCACCGCGGCCGGCACGACCTCCCCCGTCGGCCGGACGCGTACGGCCCCGGCGGCGGGTGCGCAGGCGGGGAACCTGCGGTTCGGCGTCGTCTCCTGTGCGCACTGGGAGAGCGGCTTCTTCGCCTCCTACCGGCACCTGGCGGCGCGGCGCGACCTGGATGCGGTGCTGCATCTGGGCGACTACGTCTACGAGTACGGGTCGGGCGCGTACCCGCTGGCACACGAGCCGGTGCGCATCGTGCAGCCGGTGCACGAGACGCTCACCCTGGCCGACTACCGCACGCGCCACGGCCAGGCGAAGACCGACCCGGACCTGCAGACACTGCACGCGGCGCTGCCGCTGGTGGCGATCTGGGACGACCACGAGTTCGCCAACGACGCCTGGTCGGGCGGTGCGGAGAACCACACGCCGGGCGCGGAGGGCGCCTGGCCGGACCGGGTGCGCGCGGCGAAGCAGGCCTACTTCGAGTGGATGCCGGTGCGCCCGGCGACGGAGGGCACCACCTACCGGCGGCTGCGGTTCGGCGCGCTCGCGGACCTGTTCCTGCTGGATCTGCGCTCGTTCCGCGACGAGCAGCCGGACCTCGGCGACGGTGACGACATCGACGACCCGGACCGTACGATCACCGGCCGCCGGCAGCTGGACTGGCTGAAGTCGGGGCTGTCCTCGTCGCAGGCGGCGTGGCGGCTGGTGGGCAACTCGGTGATGATCTCGCCGGTGGCGTTCGGTTCGGTGCCGGCGTATCTGCTGGGCCCGCTGGCGCAGTTGCTGGGCGTGCCGGAGGGCGGGCTGGCGGTGAACGTGGACCAGTGGGACGGGTACACCGACGACCGGGACGAGCTGCTGCGGCACGTGCGGGACGGCGGCGTCGGCGACACGGTGTTCCTGACCGGCGACATCCACATGCACTGGGCGAACGACGTGCCGCTGCGGGCGGCGGCCTACCCGCACGATCCGGCGGTGGCTTCGGAGTTCGTCGTGACGTCGGTGACCTCGGACAACGTCGACGACATCCTGCGGGTGCCGCCGGGCACGGTATCGGCCGTCGCGGAGGTCGCGGTGCGCGGCGCCAACCGGCACGTGCAGTGGGTCGACATGGACGCGCACGGCTTCGGGGTGCTGGACGTCACGGCGCAGCGGGCGCAGATGGACTACTACGCGCTGTCCGACAAGCGGGACCCGGCGGCGACGGCGCGGTATCTGCGCTCCTACCGGACGGTCGCGGGCCGCCCGGGGCTGGAGTGGGTGAGCGGCCCGGTGACCTGAGCACCGGGCCCTCAGCTCCCGTCCAGGCCCCTCAGATCCCGTCCAGGCCCCCTCAGATCCCGTCCAGGAAGGCGAGCGCGATCCGCCAGGTCGCCTCGGCGGCCTCGGCGTCGTGGTCGGGCAGGTCCGGGTCGGTGTACAGGTGGCCGGCGCCGCGGTGGCGGTACACCTCGACGTCGGCGCCGGCCCGCCGCATGCGCAGGTACCAGGCGGACAGCCAGTCGTGCGGCTCGAACGGGTCCGGGTCGGCGACGTGCAGCTGGACGGGCAGCTCATCGACGGCCGCGTCGTCCGCGATGTCGGAGGTGCCGTGCAGGAGCAGCAGGCCGCGGGCCCTGGTGTCGCCGAGGGCCAGGTTCTGGGCGATGGCGCCGCCGAGGGAGAAGCCGGCGTAGACCAGCCCGGTCTCGGACAGCGGTGCTGTGGCGGCGACGGCGCGCTTGAGGAGTTCGTCGCGGCCGATGGAGTCCTTGATCTCGCTGCCGCCCTCGACGGAGTCCGCGGTCCGCCCCTCGTACAGGTCGGGCACGTGCACCTCGTGGCCGGCGTCGCGGAGCCGGTCGGCCGCCTGCCGGACGGCGGGGCGCAGCCCGTAGGCGGAGTGGAACAGGACGATGGTGGCCAAGGGATTTGTCTCTTCTCACACGGCGGGAGTTTCCTACCCGACCATCCTGCCAGCTAGCGTCACAGGCGGACGGTCCCCTGGAGAGGAGTGGGAATCATGGAGGACGTGCTGCGCCCCCTGGTCGCTCTGGGCGGCACCGTGCTGCTGGCGGTGGCGGTCGGGTGGCTGATCGACCGCAGCCTGCAGGCGGCGGACTCCCGGCATCCGGAGACCCCGCTGTGGGACCAGCTGCGGCGCTGCCGGCTGCCGCTGCAGATCGTGCTGGCCTCCGGCGTGTTCCAGGAGTCCTACTACTGGGCGGGCTTCGACTTCGACAAGCACGACAGCAGGCTGATCCTGAACCTGGTGGGCGTCATCACCCTGGCGTCGCTGGTGTGGCTGCTGATGCGGATCGCCGGGGCGATCGCGGAGACGTCGCTGGCACGGTTCGCGGCGACCACGCACGATCCGCGCCGGGTGCGGCGCTTCCGGACGCAGCTGACGATGGTGCAGCGGGTCGTCACGTTCGTGCTGGCGACGATCGCCGCGGCGGTGGCGATACTGCTCCTCTTCCCGGACCTGAAGGCGCTGGGCGCCTCGCTGCTGGCGTCGGCGGGTGTGATCGGCATCGTGGCCGGTGTCGCGGCGCAGTCGATGCTGGGGAACCTCTTCGCGGGCCTGCAGATCGCGTTCGGGTCGTCGGTGAAGATCGGCGACATCGTGGTGGTCGAGGGCGAGTGGGGGACGGTGGAGGAGATCTCGCTGGCCTTCCTGACCGTGCGCATCTGGGACGACCGGCGGCTGACGATGCCGGTGTCGTACTTCAACAACCAGCCCTACGAGAACTGGTCGCGCGGCGGGACGCAGATCACCGGCACGGTGTATCTGCACCTGGACCACTCGGCACCGATCCAGGCGCTGCGGGAGCGGCTGCTGGAGCTGCTGGAGGGCCGCAAGGACTGGGACGGCCGCAGCTGGTCGCTGGTGGTGACCGACACCACGCCGACCACGATCGAGGTCCGGGCGGCGATGACGGCGAAGGACGCGGACGACGTGTGGACGCTGCGGTGTGCCGTCCGCGAGGAGCTGATCACCTGGCTGCAGCGCAACCACCCCTACGCCCTGCCGCGGGTGGCGACCTCGCAGGCGGCGACGGCGCCGCTGCCGCACCAGCGGGTCGATCTGAACAAGTAGGCCGGAGCCGGTCCGGGGTCAGCCGCGGAAGCTGCGGGCGTCGAGGTGGCGCAGGACGCGGTCGACGACCTCCGGGTCGATGCCCGGCTCGTTGCGGGCGGCGAGCACCTCGTGGCGGGCGGCGGAGAGCAGTTCGTTCTGCAGGTGGTGGATGCGCTTGAGCCGCCTGATCCGCCGGGTGTGGCCTTCGTGCCGCTCCTCCTCCAGCGCGTCGGGTGAGATGCGGATGCCGATGTCGGACGCCCGGCGGGCGAGCGCCTCCGAGATGTCGTCCGACAGGTCCTCGAAGTCCTCGATCTCCCTGAGCCGGCGGCGGGCAGCCTTGGTGCAGCGGACGGCGAGCTGCCGCTCCAGTTCCCGTTCCAGGGCGGAGTCGGTGCGTACGCCCAGCCGGCCGGCCAGCCAGGGCAGCGTGAGCCCCTGGCAGACCAGGGTGACCAGGACGACGGCGAAGGCGATGAAGAGGATCGCGTCGCGTTTGGGGAACGCGGAGCCGTCGTCGAGGGCCAGGGGGACGGCGAGCGCCAGGGCGACGGAGGCGACGCCGCGCATGCCGGACCACCAGACGATCACGGTCTCCTGCCAGCTGACGGGGATCTCCTCGTCGAGGTCCTTGTTGCGGTGGAGCCTGCGGGCGAGCCAGGAGGTGGGCAGCAGCCACAGCAGGCGCAGCACCACGACCACGACGACGACCAGTGCGGCGGCGGGCGCCAGGTCGCGCCAGTGGTCGCCGACGGCCACGATGATGGGTCCGAGCTCGAGGCCGATGAGGCCGAAGGCGACGCCGGTGACGAGGGTGTCGATGACGGACCAGAAGGCCTGGCCGGCCAGCCGGCCGCTGACGTCGTCGGCGTCCACGGCACGGTCGGAAGCCAGGAAGAGGCCGGTGACCAGCACGGCGAGGACGCCGGAGCCGTGCAGTTCCTCGGCCAGCACGTAGGAGGCGAAGGGGACGAGCAGGCTGAGGCCGGTCTGCAGGGTGACGTCGTCGAGGAACGTCATCAGCTTGTTGGCCGCCCAGCCCAGCGCGAGTCCGACGACGGCGGCCACCACGGCGGAGAGCACCAGGGAACCCGCCGCCCCGGGCCAGGAGAAGCTGCCGGACACGGCGGCGGCGATGGCCAGGTGGTAGAGGGTGATCGCGGTGACGTCGTTGAAGAGTCCCTCGCCCTCCAGGATGGAGACGAGCCGTCGCGGCAGCCCGATGCGGCCGGCGACGGCGGTCGCCGCGACGGGGTCGGGCGGTGCGACGAGCGCACCGAGTGCGACGGCGGCCGCGAGGGGCAGGCCGGGGACGACGGCGTGTGCGGTGAAGGCGACTGCCGCGGTGGTGACGAAGACCAGGGCGACGGCGAGCAGGAAGATGGGCCGTCTGTTCGCGGCGAACTGCCGCCAGCTGGTGCGTTGCACGGCCGCGTACAGCAGCGGTGGCAGCACCAGGGGGAGGATGAACTCGGGCGGCACCTTGACGTTCGGGACGAACGGCAGCAGGGCCAGCACGATGCCCAGCAGTGTCATCAGGACCGGCGAGGGCAGGCCGAGACGCCCGGCGAGCGGCACCATGACCACCGCTGCGAACAGCAGGGCGAAGAGCAGGGCGATCTGGTCCACTCAGGAACTCTCGTCCCGCACGGTGTCGAGTGCACCCTGTAGGTCGTCCGGATAGCGGCTGCTGAACTCCACCCATCGCCCGTCCGCGGGATGTTCGAAGCCCAGGCGGACGGCGTGCAGCCACTGGCGGGTCAGTTTCAGCCGCTTGGCGAGGGTGGGGTCGGCGCCGTAGGTGAGGTCGCCGACGCACGGGTGGCGGTGCGCGGACATGTGGACGCGGATCTGGTGGGTGCGGCCGGTCTCCAGCTTGACGTCGAGGAGGCTGGCGGCACGGAAGGCCTCGATCAGGTCGTAGTGGGTGACCGACGGCTTGCCCTCGGCGGTGACGGCCCACTTGTAGTCGTGCTGCGGGTGGCGGCCGACGGGGGCGTCGATGGTGCCGCTGAGCGGGTCGGGGTGGCCCTGGACGAGGGCGTGGTAGCGCTTGTCGACGGTCCGCTCGCGGAACTGCTGCTTGAGCAGGGTGTAGGCACGTTCGGACTTGGCGACGACCATGAGCCCGGAGGTGCCCACGTCGAGGCGGTGCACGATGCCCTGCCGCTCGGCCGCGCCCGAGGTGGTGATGGTGTAGCCGGCGGCGGCCAGGCCGCCGATGACGGTCTGCCCGTTCCAGCCGGGACTGGGGTGGGCGGCGACGCCCACGGGTTTGACGATGACGACGACGTCGGCGTCGTCGTGCACGATCTCCATCCCCTCGACGGGCTCGGCCACGACCCGGACGGGCGCGGCCGGTTCCGGCATCTCGACCTCGATCCAGGCGCCGCCGTGCACCCGGTCGGACTTGCCCGCCTCCGCTCCGTCGAGCCGGACCTTTCCGTTCGCCGCCAGTTCGGCGGCCTTCGTCCGCGAGAAGCCGAACAGGCGGGCGAGGGCGGCGTCGACGCGCTCGCCCTCGAGGCCGTCGGGCACGGGCAGGTTTCGGACCTCGGATGTTCTCACCTGATCGAGTATGCCGGACCGCTGCCGGCCCGCCGCCACCCCATCGGCGCAGCTCCGCATGCGACCCGCCGGGCGCCCGCGTGACCGTGTGACTACGGACAGCAAGGCGCTCGGAGGGAGCTCGTCATGTCGGCCGTGTCCAGCCTCCGCCGGATACCGGGTCACCGCGTACTCGTCGTGGCGACCGTGACGGCGCTGGCGACGGCGGGCATGGCGCTGCTGCCGGTCGAGGGCGGCGCGGTCGCGGCGAACATGTCGGGTCCGTGTGCGCTGAGCGGGGGCGACGGCTTCGGCGAGGGGCCGACCGGGGCGGAGTTCCTGCGGCCGCGCGGCCACCACAAGGCAGTCATGATCATGGTGGACTTCTCCGACATCCCGGCGCACGGGCAGGCGAAGGACCGTGCGGAGTTCTTCTCCGAGTACAACGACCGGTATCTGCGGCGGGCGTCCTACGGCAAGTACACGCTGCAGCTGGTGCCGACCGCCGGCTGGGTGCGGATGCCGAAGCCGTGGTCGGAGTACGGCATCCGGCGCGGGATCGGTTCGGACGCGATGAAGGCCTACGTCCAGGACGCGGTGGACGCGGCACGCGCGCAGGGGACGGACTTCTCCGGCACCGACTTCGTGTACGTGGTCGCGGACGACAACGTGCCGGCACAGCCGACCGTGTCGCAGGCGAACACCTTCGGCTCGCTGCGGGCCGGGCCGCACCGGCTGCGGGGCGCCGCGCTGGTCTTCGGCCGGAGCACGGACTCGGCGGCCTGGCAGCGGGGGAACTTCGTCCACGAGGCGAACCACCTGTACGGGCTGCCCGACCTGTACGACGTCGAGAACGGCGCCTCGGTGCAGTACGCCGGCGGCTGGGACACCATGAGCATGGCCGGGATCTCGGACCTGCTGGGCTGGCACAAGTGGAAGCTGGGCTGGCTCTCGCGCCGCCAGGTGGACTGCGTGCACACGCCGGGGACGAGCACCCACCGGCTGGAGCCGATCGGGTCACCGGACGGCGCGGACATCACGGTGGTGCGCACCGGAACGGACACGGCGCTGGTGGCCGAGGCCCGCACGAAGACGGGTCTGGATGCGGACATCTGTGCGGAGGGGGTGCTGCTCTACCGCGTGGACTCCTCGGTGCCGACGGGCCGCGGTCCGGTGCGGGTGGTGGACGCGCACCCCGGGAGCCACGGCGGCCCGGCCTGCTCCTCGCGCTCCCCGGCGGAGCTGGCGGAGCTCGGCGACTCGCCGTTCACGCCCGGCCAGGCCCACACCTTCCCCGGCGGCGAGCGGGTGGAGGTCGTCGGCAAGGAGGCCGGCGGATACCTCATCCGGGTGACGGTGCCGCAGGAGTAGCGGCGCGCGGTCGGAGGCCGTGCGGGAGCCGGTCAGTCGCGGTCGCGGTGCACGGTGCCGTCCGGGTCGAGGCCGCGGAAGGACAGCAGCACGATCAGGACGCCGCCGCACACGATGGCGGAGTCGGCGATGTTGAACACCGCGAAGTGGGCGGGCGCGATGAAGTCCACGACCTCGCCGCGGAAGACCCCGGGCGAGCGGAAGAGCCGGTCCGTGAGGTTGCCGAACGCGCCGCCGAGGAGCAGCCCGAGCGCGATCGCCCACCACGTGCTGTACAGCTTGCGGGCGAGCCGCACGATCACGGCGATGACGATGATGGCGATGGCCGTGAGCACGACGGTGAGCGCCTCGCCGAAGCCGAATGCCGCGCCGGGGTTGCGGATGACCTCCAGCTGCAGGTAGCTGCCGATCACCTGGATCGTTCCCTGGTGCTCCAGCTCGGCGACCACGATCAGCTTGCTGACCAGGTCCAGGACGTAGGCGAACGCCGCGACGCCGGCCAGCACCGGGATCCGGCGCCGTCCGCGGGGCGCGGGCTGCTGCTCCTGTGCCGCCTCGCGTTCCCCGGCAGCCTCGTTCTCACCCTGCGCCTCGATGGCCCGCTCCGCCTCTGTCACGTGTTGAGGGTACGACACCGGTGCGGCCGTCCGGTCAACGGCGTTCCTGCCGCTGCTTGCACTCGACGCACAGGATCGCCCGGGGGAAGGCCTGCATCCGCGCCTTGCCGATGGGGTTGCCGCAGTTCTCGCACCGGCCGTAGGTGCCGGCGTCGAGCCGCTCCAGGGCCTGCTCGGTCTGGTAGAGCATCTCGCGGGCGTTGGCCGCGAGGGACAGTTCATGCTCCCGGGTGATGTTGCGGCTGCCGGTGTCGGCGTCGTCCTCGCCGGCGCCGTCGGAGGAGTCGCGCATCAGGCCGGTGAGCGTCTCGTCGGCGGAGGCGATCTCGTCGCGGAGTTCGTCGGCCGAGGCCCGCAGGCCGGTGCGGGCGTCCTCGACCTCTTCGGCGGTCCAGGGGTCCTCCCCCGGCCGTACGGGGAGCTCGTGGGGTTCCGCGGGACGCGCGGCGGGCACCGGGGCGGCCTGGGCCGCCGGGGTCTTCTTCGGGGTCACCGTGCGAGCTCCCGTCTTCTCGGCTGGAGTGGTCTCGGCCGCCGTCTTCTTCGCTGCGGTCTTCTTCGCGGCGGACTTCTTGGCAGGCGCCTTTTTGGCAGGCGCCTTCTTCGCGGCTGTCTTCTTCGCGGCTGTCTGCTTGGCCGCCGCCTTCTTCGCCACCATTGCCGCGGCCCCTTCACATAGTGTGATCTTGCTCGCGAATCGTGACCGGAACGATAAATCGACTCCATGCCGGCGGCAACGTGGCACGCCGGTCCGATCGAAGGCGTTGTGCCCACCCGGGCCCGGGGAAAACCGGTCAACGGGCCTCGTCTGCGGCCCGTACACTGGTGGACACAGCGAAAGGCGTGGATGGGGACGAGTAGCGCCCGTACGCAGCCCAGAGCGACCCGGGGACGGTGTGAGCCCGGGGGCGAGCGCGGTGTGAAGATCACCCCGGAGTCGCCGGAGGAAAGCCGCGCCCGGCGAGGGCGCGGTCGGTAGAACCGGCAGCGCGACCCCAATGAGGGGGCGGCGGGCGACCGTCGCCAAGGAGGGTGGTACCGCGGGAGAGCCGCCGTGCAGGCGGATTTCTCGTCCCTCCGACGGAAGCGCCCCTGTCCGCCGGAGGAAGACGACCCCCGATGAGTCCGCAGCCGCAGTACCGCCAGGTGCCCGCCCAGGTCGACCTGCCCGCGCTCGAGCACGCCGTGCTGGAGTTCTGGAACGAGCAGAAGGTCTTCGCGCGCACCCTCGAACAGTCCGAGGGACGCCCCGAGTGGGTGTTCTACGAGGGCCCGCCCACCGCCAACGGGATGCCGGGCGCGCACCACATCGAAGCGCGCGTCTTCAAGGACGTCTTCCCGCGGTTCCGCACCATGCGCGGCTACCACGTGGCCCGCAAGGCCGGCTGGGACTGCCACGGCCTCCCGGTGGAGCTCGCCGTGGAGAAGGAACTCGGCTTCAACGGCAAGAAGGACATCGAGGACTACGGCATCGCGGAGTTCAACGCGAAGTGCCGCGAGTCGGTGACCCGCCACACGGACGCGTTCGCCGAGCTGACCACCCGGATGGGCTACTGGGTGGACATGGACGCCGCGTACCGGACCATGGACCCGGAGTACGTCGAGTCCGTGTGGTGGTCGCTCAAGCAGATCTTCGACAAGGGCCTGCTGGTGCAGGACCACCGGGTCGCCCCCTGGTGCCCGCGCTGCGGCACGGGCCTGTCGGACCACGAGCTGGCCCAGGGCTACGAGACGGTCGTCGACCCCTCGGTCTTCGTCCGCCTTCCGCTCACCTCGGGCCCGCTGGCGGGCGAGGCGTCGCTGCTGGTGTGGACGACCACGCCGTGGACGCTGGTCTCCAACACCGCCGTGGCCGCGCACCCGGAGGTGACCTACGTCGAGGCGACCGACGGCGAGGAGAAGCTGGTCGTCGCTCAGCCGCTGCTGGACAAGGCGCTCGGCGAGGGCTGGAGCCCGACCGGCCGGTCCTTCACCGGCGCCGAGATGGAGCGCTGGGGCTACCGGCGGCCGTTCGAGCTGCTGGAGATGGACGACGCGAACTTCGTCGTCAACGCCGACTACGTCACCACCGAGGACGGCACGGGCCTGGTGCACCAGGCGCCGGCCTTCGGTGAGGACGACCTGCGCACCTGCCGCGCCTACGGCCTGCCCGTGGTCAACCCGGTCCGTCCGGACGGCACCTTCGCCGAGGACCTGGCCCTGGTCGGCGGGCAGTTCTTCAAGAAGGCCGACGAGGCGCTCGTCGCCGACCTGGACGCGCGCGGCGTGCTCTTCCGGCACGTGCCCTACGAGCACAGTTACCCGCACTGCTGGCGCTGCCACACCGCGCTGCTGTACTACGCGCAGCCGTCCTGGTACATCCGCACCACGCAGGTCAAGGACGCGCTGCTGCGCGAGAACGAGCGCACGAACTGGTACCCGGAGTCGGTCAAGCACGGCCGCTTCGGCGACTGGCTGAACAACAACATCGACTGGGCGCTCTCCCGCAACCGCTACTGGGGCACCCCGCTGCCGGTGTGGCGCTGCGCGGAGGACCATCTCACCTGCGTCGGATCGCTGACCGAACTGGGCGAGCTGACCGGCACCGACTGCACCGCGCTCGACCCGCACCGTCCGTACATCGACGAGGTCACCTTCGCCTGCCCGACCTGCTCGGGCACCGCGACGCGGGTGCCGGAGGTCATCGACGCCTGGTACGACTCCGGCTCGATGCCGTTCGCGCAGTGGGGCTACCCGTACCGGAACAAGGAGCTGTTCGACAAGCGCTACCCGGCGCAGTTCATCTCCGAGGCCATCGACCAGACCCGCGGCTGGTTCTACACGCTGATGGCGATCGGCACGCTGGTCTTCGACCGCTCCGCCTACGAGAACGTCGTCTGCCTCGGGCACATCCTGGCCGAGGACGGCCGGAAGATCTCCAAGCACCTGGGCAACATCCTGGAGCCCATCGCGCTGATGGACGAGCACGGCGCCGACGCGGTGCGCTGGTTCATGGCGGCCGGCGGCTCGCCGTGGGCGGCCCGGCGGGTGGGGCACGGCACCATCCAGGAGGTCGTG
>DASSBO010000564.1:0-5787 GCA_035698655.1 Streptomyces sp. | reverse complement strand
GAGCTCAAGCAGCGCGCGGCAGCGAACCGGCCGCCCCTCGACGGCGTCTCGGCCCTCAAGGGGGACGGCGTCCGGGTCATCTGCGAGGTGAAGCGGTCCAGCCCCTCCAAGGGCGCGCTGGCGGCCATCGCCGACCCCGCGGGCCTCGCCGCCGACTACGAGCAGGGCGGCGCGGCGGTCATCTCCGTCCTGACCGAACAGCGCCGCTTCGGCGGCTCCCTCGCCGACCTCGAGGCGGTCCGCGCCAAGGTCGACATCCCGGTCCTGCGCAAGGACTTCGTCGTCACCTCCTACCAGCTGTGGGAGGCCCGCGCCTACGGCGCCGACGTGGTGCTGCTCATCGTCGCCGCCCTCGAGCAGGAGGCGCTGGTCTCACTCATCGAACGCGCCGAGTCCATCGGGCTCTCCCCACTGGTCGAGGTGCACGACGAGGAGGAGGCCGAGCGCGCGGTCGCCGCCGGCGCGAAGATCGTCGGGATCAACGCGCGCAACCTCAAGACGCTCGAGGTGGACCGCGGCAACTTCGGGCGCGTCGCGCCCGAGATCCCCGACCACATCGTCAAGGTCGCCGAGTCCGGCGTGCGCGGCCCGCACGACCTGATCGCCTACGCCAACGAGGGCGCCGACGCCGTGCTCGTCGGCGAGTCCCTGGTGACCGGCAAGAACCCCTCGGACGCCGTCTCCGACCTGGTTGCCGCCGGCGCCCACCCCGCCCTCCGGCACGGCAGGGGCTGACCGCCGTGGCCCGCGCCGTCGAACTCGCCGCCGACCCGTACGCGGCGCTGCGCCGCGGCTGCCGCCCGCGCGGCTGCCGCGCCCCGGCCCGCCGGGTGCACGGGCGCCGCGTCCGGTACCACATCGGCTGCGAGCCGGGCCAGATCAACGGCCGCCGATGGCGGCCCGCCCCGGCGTAGCCGCGCCGCCCTCGGCCCAGCCCACCGACCGGCGGACGCCTGGGCGCCCGCTCGGTGCCCGACGGCCCCGGGCACGGCCCGCCGTGGCATGGCGGCCGGGTGGCCGGCACCTTCCCGCGGACGCCACCTGACGTGTGCGGCCACGGAAGACCGGCCGAACGGCCACCGGCAACCCGGCCGGGGCACCTGCCCGGCAGGTGCTCCGACCGCCGTGCGGCGACGCAGGCGCTGCCCGTCGAGGCTTACGCACGACAACCTTCCCAACCGCCCCCGCCGGCCGGCGGGGGAGCGGCAGGGCGCAGCCCGCCCGCCTCCCACCCGGCCCGGCGCAGCCGGGCGGCCCAAGACGCTCACCAGGAGCCACACCCGATGTCCGACTTCTTCGTTCCCGATCCCGAGGCCCGGGTCCCCTCACCCGAGGGGTACTTCGGGCGCTTCGGCGGCAAGTTCATCCCCGAGGCCCTCGTCGCCGCAGTCGACGAGGTGGCCGCCGAGTACGCCAAGGCCAAGGAGGACCCGGCCTTCGCGGCCGAGTTGGAGGACCTGCTCGTCCACTACACCGGGCGGCCCAGCCCGCTCACCGAGGTGCCGCGCTTCGCCGAGCGCGCGGGCGGCGCCCGGGTCTTCCTCAAGCGCGAGGACCTCAACCACACCGGCTCGCACAAGATCAACAACGTGCTCGGCCAGGCGCTGCTCACCAAGCGCATGGGCAAGACGCGGGTGATCGCCGAGACCGGTGCCGGGCAGCACGGCGTGGCCACCGCCACCGCGTGCGCGCTGTTCGGGCTGGAGTGCACGGTCTACATGGGCGAGATCGACACGCAGCGCCAGGCGCTGAACGTCGCCCGCATGCGGATGCTCGGCGCCGAGGTCGTGCCCGTCACCTCGGGCAGCCGCACCCTGAAGGACGCGATCAACGAGGCGTTCCGCGACTGGGTCGCCAACGTCGACCGCACCCACTACCTGTTCGGCACGGTCGCCGGCCCGCACCCCTTCCCGGCGCTCGTGCGCGACTTCCACCGGGTGATCGGCGTCGAGGCGCGCCGGCAGATCCTGGAACGCGCCGGCCGGCTGCCGGACGCGGTCGCCGCCTGCGTGGGCGGCGGGTCGAACGCCATCGGTCTCTTCCACGCCTTCCTCCCGGACACCGGCGTCCGGCTGGTCGGCCTGGAGGCCGCCGGCCACGGCGTCGACTCCGGCGAGCACGCCGCGACGCTGAGCGCCGGCGAGCCGGGCATCCTGCACGGCTCGCGCAGCTACGTGCTGCAGGACGAGGAGGGCCAGATCACCGAGCCCTACTCGATCTCCGCCGGCCTGGACTACCCCGGCATCGGCCCGGAGCACTCCTACCTCAAGGACAGCGGCCGGGGCGAGTACCGGCCCGTCACCGACGACCAGGCCATGCAGGCGCTGCGCCTGCTGTCCGAGACCGAGGGCATCATTCCGGCCATCGAGAGCGCCCATGCACTCGCCGGCGCGCTCGATCTGGGCAACGAACTCGGTCCGGACGGCCTGGTGCTGGTCAACCTCTCCGGCCGCGGCGACAAGGACATGGACACCGCCGCCCGCTACTTCGGGCTCTACGACGAGGAGGCCGGCAAGTGAGCGGCAGCATCGACAAGCTCTCCGCCGTCCTGGCGAAGGCACGCGAGGAGGGCCGGGCGGCCCTGGTCGGCTACCTGCCCGCGGGCTTCCCCACCGTGGACGGCGGCATCAGGGCCTGCACGGCCATGCTGGAGAGCGGCTGCGACGTCGTCGAGGTCGGCCTTCCGCACAGCGACCCGGTGCTGGACGGGCCGGTCATCCAGACCGCGGACGACATCGCCCTGCGCGGCGGCGTGCGGATCGCCGACGTGGTCCGCACCGTGCGCGAGGCGCACGCGGCGACCGGCGCGCCCGTGCTGTGCATGACGTACTGGAACCCCGTGGACCGGTACGGGCCCGAGCGGTTCGCCGCCGAACTGGCCGAGGCGGGCGGCGCCGGGTGCATCCTGCCGGACCTGCCGGTGGAGGAGTCCGAGGTGTGGCGGAAGGCCGCCGAGGCGCACGGCCTGGCCACGGTCTTCGTCGTGGCGCCCTCCAGCGGCGAGGAGCGGCTGGCGAAGATCACCGCGGCCGGCAGCGGCTTCGTGTACGCCGCCTCGCTGATGGGCGTCACCGGCACCCGCGAGTCCGTCGGCGGGCAGGCGCAGGAACTGGTCGCCCGCACCCGGGCGGTCTCCGACCTGCCGGTCTGCGTCGGCCTGGGCGTCTCGAACGCCGCGCAGGCGGCCGAGGTCGCCACGTTCGCCGACGGGGTGATCGTCGGCTCGGCGTTCGTCAAGCGGCTGCTGGCCGAGCCGGCCGACCTGGAGGCCGGCCTCGACGGCGTCCGCGCACTGGCCGCCGACCTGGCCGAAGGCGTGCGCCGCAGGGGCTGAGCCCCGATCCGCCGGATGCAAACCCGAACTCACTCGTTCGAGTGGAAACCGACCCGGGAGGGCGCATGCAACCCTCCCGGGTCGTTCACCCGGGAGTGATGAGCCAGAGCAACTCGGACGGCCCGCGCAGCGCGCGGGAACGCCTGCAGGACCAGCGGCAACGGGAGGAGGCCTCGGCGAAGCGGCTGCGCTGGCTGAAGATCGGCGGCGTGCTGATCTTCGTCGCGGGCGTGGGCACGCTCGTCGGCGTGAACGTCACGGTCGGCAAGCAGACGTCGATCCCCGCGCGACCGGTCGAGACCGGCGCCGGGGACGCCCCGGTCACCATGACCGTCTGGGAGGACTTCCGCTGCCCCGCGTGCGGACAGTTCGAGAAGACCTTCCGCAGCACGATCAACGATCTTCGTGACCACGGCAAGCTCGGCGTCAACTACCAGCTCGTCACCATCATCGACGAGAACATGGGCGGCACCGGCTCGAAACAGGCGGCGAACGCCGCCCTGTGCGCGCACAAGATGAACCACTTCGTCGGCTACCACGACGTGCTCTACAAAAATCAGCCCCCCGAGGACGAGGACAAGTTTGCCGACAACGGGTACCTGATCGAACTGGCCGGCAAGGTCCCCGCGCTGAGCAGCCCCGAATTCGAGCAGTGCGTGCGGTCGGGCGAGATGAACGGCCGGGTCAAGAAGATGGTCAAGGGCTTCCGGCAGAGCGGCTACGACTCCACCCCGACCGTCCTGCTCGACGGCAAGCAGATCTACCCCCCGAAGGACGGCGAGAAGCTCACGCCCCAGCGGCTGCGCAAGATGGTGGAGAGCAAGCAGTGACGGCCGGTGGCCGCTGTTACCGAGCCGTTGCACCGGGCTGAGTGCCGCCCGGGCGCTCCGGCACGGTAGCGTCGGACCCGACATGAACACCCTTGCCTTCATTCCCAGCCCCCCGGCCAGTGAGATCTATCTCGGGCCGATCCCGCTGCGGGGATACGCGTTCTGCATCATCATCGGTGTCTTCCTGGCCGTCTGGCTGGGCGGAAGGCGTTGGGTCGCCCGCGGCGGCCAGGTCGGCACGGTCGCCGACATCGCCGTCTGGGCGGTGCCGTTCGGTCTGGTGGGCGGCCGCCTGTACCACGTGATCACCGACTACCAGCTCTACTTCGGCGAGGGCCGTAACTGGGTCGACGCCTTCAAGGTCTGGGAAGGCGGCCTGGGGATCTGGGGCGCCGTCGCGCTGGGCGCCGTCGGCGCCTGGATCGGCTGCCGCCGCCGCGGCATCCCGCTGCCCGCCTGGGCGGACGCCGTGGCCCCCGGCGTCGCCTTCGCGCAGGCCATCGGACGCTGGGGCAACTGGTTCAACCAGGAGCTGTACGGCCGGGCCACCGACCTGCCCTGGGCCGTGAAGATCGACCCGCAGCACCGGCCGATCGACTCCCCGGGCATCGCCACCTACCAGCCGACCTTCCTCTACGAGTGCCTGTGGGACATCGGCGTCGGCGTCCTGGTGCTCTGGGCCGACAAGCGCTTCCGGCTGGGGCACGGACGGGCTCTCGCCCTGTACGTGGCCGCCTACACCGCGGGCCGGTTCTGGGTCGAATGGCTGCGCATCGACGACGCCCACCACATCCTCGGGCTGCGGCTGAACGACTGGACCAGCATCGTCGTCTTCACGGCTGCCGTCATCTTCTTCCTCGTCTCCCGCAAGCTGCGCCCGGGCCGTGAGGAGATCGTCGAACCGCAGGCAGCGGCGGCGGCCGCCGAAGACGGCAAGGACGCCGAGCCCGGGACCGCGGCTTCGGCCGACGAGCCGGCGACGCCCTCCAAGGCGGACGACGACGGCGAGCCGTCGGCCGGCGCGTCCGCGGGCAAGGCGCCCCGCCGCTCCGAACGCGGCAAGTAGCGCCGGGGCCACGCCGGCCCACAACCAGCGGCCGAACGTGGCCATGCCAACCGCCCCGTTGGTGAAACCGCAGGTCAGGCAGGTTAGTACGGCCTGCCTTGCTGGCGGCGCCCCCCGCATCGTGCGTACCTTCGAACCAGGTTGCCCCCTCCGAAGCGGGGGCGCCGAAGGGAGCGCGAAGACCATGACCTCCGTCGTCGAGACCGAGCCGCAGGCGGAAGCCCACCACAGCCACCGTGACGTCAACGGCGGCTGGCTGCGCCCCGCCGTGTTCGGCGCCATGGACGGCCTGGTCTCCAACCTCGGCCTGATCTCCGGCGTGGCCGGCAGCTCGGCCTCGTCCCAGACCATCGCGGTGGCCGGCCGGGCCGGGCTGGCGGCCGGCGCCTTCTCCATGGCGGCCGGCGAGTACACCTCGGTCGCCTCCCAGCGTGAACTGGTCCAGGCCGAGCTGGAGGTGGAGCGCCGGGAGCTGCGCCGCAACCCGAAGGACGAGCAGGCGGAACTGGCCTCGCTCTACGTCTCCCGCGGCGTCGACCCGCAGCTGGCCGGCCAGG
>DASSBO010000563.1:0-6501 GCA_035698655.1 Streptomyces sp. | reverse complement strand
CGGGGTAGTGCGAGGTGCGGACGGCGTTGACGTTGTGCTGCTTCATGATGCGGATGTCCCGCAGCATGGTCTCCTCGGGCACGGCCTGTCCGTGTTCGGGGTCCGTCGCGTGCCGGTTGGTGCCGGCGAAGACGATCGGCTTGCCGTTGATCTCCAGCTTGCCGGGCCCGCAGACGACCTCGCGGAAGCCGAACCGGACACGGTGTGCCTCCGTGGTCCGGCCGCCGGGCTCGTGCACGGTGAGCACCAGCGTGTACAGGGCGGGGTGTTCGGCCGACCACCGCGCCGGTTCGTGCACGGTGCCGTGCAGCGCCGTCTCGGCGGTGCCGGCGGCGGGCGGTGTGACGCTGCCGGTGAGGCTGCCTGCGTCGACGGGGCCGCCGTCGGCGTCGTACAGGGCGGCGGTCAGCCGGTACTCGCCGGCCGCGTCGCCGGTGCTGTTGCGCAGCCGGGCGTGCACGGTGAGGGCGGCGTCGCGCCGGCTGTCGTCGAACGCGGTGCGCACTTCGACGTCGTCGAGATGGACGCGCGGGACGGCGTAGAGGTAGACCTCCCGGAAGATGCCGGAGAGGTCGATCATGTCCTGGTCCTCGAGCCAGCTGCCGTCCGACCACCGGTAGACCTCGACGGCCAGGGTGTTCTCGCCGTCGCGCAGGTGGTCCGAGACGTCGAACTCCGCCGGGGTGTAGCTGTCCTCGCTGTAGCCGACGCGTTCGCCGTTGACCCAGACGAAGAAGGCGGACTTCACGCCCTGGAACGACAGCAGGGTGCGCCGCTCACGCCAGTCCGCGGGGACGCGGAAGGTGCGGCGGTAGGAGCCGACCGGGTTGAAGGAGTGCGGGACCTGCGGCGGCTCCGGCTGCTCGTAGCCGATCCACGGGTACTTGATGTTGAGGTAGATGGGCTCCCGGTAGCCCTCGATCTCCCAGTTGGCGGGGACGGGGATGGTCTCCCAGCCGCTCACGTCGTAGTCGGGCCGGTGGAAGCCGGCCGAACGCTCGTCGGGGTTCTCGGACCAGTGGAAGCGCCAGTCGCCGTTGAGGGACCGGAAGTAGGGGGACTTCCGCTCGGCACCGCGCCGTGCGGCGGCCGCGTCACGGTAGGGGATCAGCCGGGCTCTGGCCGGCTCGCGGTTCACCGCGAAGACCTGCGGCCTGCCGTCCCACTCGGCTCTGCTGCCGGCGCTCTCGGCGGCGAAGGCCGCCTTCTGCTCCGCGAGGGCGGCCCAGCCCGCGAGAGCGACACCGCCGGTGGCCGTCAGGAACGTACGTCGTGCCCACGGTTCAGCATCCATGACAACAAGTCATCACAGAACTCAACGTGGTTCAACGGTTCCGCACAGAATTACTCGAGAGCCTCGGCGCGGATCAGCCGCCGGAGGTGTCGAGTTCGGCCTCGGCGCCGACCTGGACCGCCGCGTAGGGGTCGTCGAGCCAGCCGTCCGGCAGGGCCACCTTGTTGCGGCTGGAGGTGCGGCCGCGCGGGCCGTCCGCGCCGTGGGCCGGCCAGGGCTGGTCCAGGTCGAGTCCGGCAAGCAACGACGACAGTTCGTCCAGCGACGAGGCGGTGGCCAGGCTGCGGCGCGCCTCGGAGCCGACCGAGAAGCCCTTGGTGTACCAGGCGACGTGCTTGCGGAAGTCGATGACGCCGTGCGCCTCGTCCTCCAGCCACTCCCCCAGCAGCGTCGCGTGCCGCACCATCGTCTCGGCGACCTGCCGCAGTGTCGGGGCGGCGTACGGCTCGGCGGGCCCGTCGCCCGCGGCGAAGGCCTGCACCAGGTCGCCGAACAGCCACGGCCGGCCCAGGCAGCCGCGGCCGACGACCACGCCGTCGCACCCGGTCTGCGCCACCATGCGCACGGCGTCGTCGGCCGACCAGATGTCGCCGTTGCCCAGCACCGGGATGTCGGAGACCGCGCCGACGGTCTCCTTCAGGCGCGCGATGGCGTCCCAGTCGGCGGTCCCGCCGTAGTGCTGTGCCGCTGTGCGCCCGTGCAGGGCGATCGCGGCGACGCCCTCCTGGGCGCCGATGCGGCCGGCGTCGAGGTAGGTGAGGTGGTCGTCGTCGATGCCCTTGCGCATCTTCATGGTCACCGGCAGGTCGCCGGCGTTGCCCACCGCCTCGGAGAGGATGGCGCGCAGCAGGTGCCGCTTGTACGGCAGCGCCGAGCCGCCGCCCCGGCGGGTGACCTTCGGCACGGGGCAGCCGAAGTTCAGGTCGATGTGGTCGGCCAGGTCCTCGTCGGCGATCATGCGGACGGCCTTGCCGACGGTCACCGGGTCCACGCCGTAGAGCTGGACGGAGCGCGGCCGCTCGGTGTCGTCGAAGTGGATCAGCCGCATCGTCTTGTCGTTGCGTTCGACCAGCGCCCGCGTGGTGATCATCTCGCTGACGAACAGGCCCTTGCCGCCGCTGAACTCCCGGCACAGCGTGCGGAACGGCGCGTTGGTGATGCCCGCCATCGGCGCCAGCACCACCGGCGGCTGGACGGCGTGCGGGCCGATCGTGAGCTGCTTGGTCGTCATCGTTTCGGGCGGGCCTTTCGTCGGGCTGGGCGGGCGGGGACGGGCGGGGACGGGCGGGTTCTACAGAGCCGGCCCTTCATTGTCCCGCACGAGGGCGGCGAGCTCGTCCAGCCGGGTGCGGGTCTCCTCGTCGTCCGGGGAGTAGACGTTGACGCGCGAGCCGCGGGTGGGCCCGAGCCACAGCCGCGAGACCCGGAAGTGCAGCAGTCCGACCTGGGCCTGCCGGAACCGCTTGACCGGCGAGATGGTCTGGGCGACCTCGTGCCGCTCCCACAGCTCGCAGAACTCCGGCGATGCCTGCTGCAGCCGCTTGACCAGCGCCTTCCAGGCCGGCTCGGCGACGTGCTCGGCCATCGCCGCGCGCAGGTTCGCCGTCATCAGCCGCAGCCCCTCCTCGCGGTCGACGAGCGCGGCCGACCATTCGGGGTCGGTGAAGGCGAGCCACAGGCAGTTGCGGTCCCGGTACGGCAGGGCGTCCAGGTCGCACAGCAGCCGCCCGTAAGTGCGGTTGTAGGCGAGGACGTCGTAGCGGGCGTTCTGCACGCAGGCCGGATACGGCTCCAGTTGCTCGAGCACCAGCCGCAGTTCGTCGGGAACCCCCTTGCACTCGTCGTCCGGCTCCGGGTCGCTCTCGCCGGCCAGCGCGAACAGGTGGGCGCGTTCGCTGGGGTCGAGCAGCAGGGCACGCGCGAGGGCGTCGAGGACCTGCGCGGAGACGTGGATGTCCCGCGCCTGCTCGAGCCAGGTGTACCAGGTGACGCCGACGGCGGACAGGTGCGCGACCTCCTCGCGGCGCAGGCCCGGTGTGCGGCGGCGCGTGCCGCGCGGCAGCCCGACGCGCTCGGGGGTGATGCGTTCGCGGCGGCTGCGCAGGAAGCCGGCGAGTTCGCGGCGGCGGACGCCCTGCTCGTCGCGCACGGAGGGTGGGGCCACGGTGGTCATGGCACCAGGATGCCGCGCGGGCGAGCCGGTTGCCAGGTAGTGCCGGTACCAGGATGAAGACACTCTGGTACCCGGCTGCGGGCCGCCGGAGGCTGGTGGGCGTGAGTACGACGACGCGTATCCCCGCTCCCCCGCCGCCCACCC
Organism: Streptomyces sp.; assembly: GCA_035698655.1. Taxonomy (GTDB): domain Bacteria; phylum Actinomycetota; class Actinomycetes; order Streptomycetales; family Streptomycetaceae; genus Streptomyces. Next base: position 2,890 of record DASSBO010000563.1, on the reverse strand, counting down.
TGCCGCCGACGGCCGCGCCCGCCGGGCCCCGGCTCGGCGGCGCGGGCCTGTTCACCGTCCTGTTCGGCGCGGCTCTTCCCATGATCGACTTCTTCATCGTGAACGTCGCCCTGCCGGCAATGGGGCGCGGACTGGGCGCGAGCCCGGCGCTGCTGGAACTGGTGGTGGCCGGCTACGGCGTCGCCTACGCGGTGCTGCTGGTGCTCGGCGGCCGGCTGGGCGACAGCCTGGGCCGCCGCCGGCTGTTCCTGGCCGGCATGGCGGCCTTCGGCCTGACCTCGCTGGCCTGCGGGCTGGCGCCGTCGGCCTGGCCACTGGTCGGTGCGCGGCTGGCGCAGGGCGCCTCGGCGGCACTGATGCTGCCGCAGGTGCTGGCGACCATCCAGGCCGCCACGGCCGGGCAGCGCCGCGCCCGCGCACTGGGGCTGTACGGGGCCACGGCCGGCCTGGCCATGGTCGCCGGGCAGATCCTGGGCGGCGTGCTGGTGGCCGCCGACCTGGCCGGGACCGGCTGGCGCGCGGTGTTCCTGGTGAACGTGCCGGCCGCGGCGCTCGGCCTGCTGCTGGTGTGGCGCACGCTGCCCGAGACGCGCGCCGATCGACCCGAGCGGGTGGACGTGCCGGGCACCCTGCTGCTCGGCGTCTCGCTGGTGGCGCTGCTGGTGCCGCTGACGGAGGGCAGGGCGGCCGGCTGGCCGCTGTGGTCGTGGCTGCTGCTGGCGCTCTTCCCGTTCGCGGCGGCCGCGTTCTTCACGGCGGAGCGCCGGCTGGAGTCCTCCGGCGGCACGCCGCTGGTGCCGCCGTCTCTGCTGCGGCTCGCCGGGATGCGGCACGGTCTGCCGCTGCTGGCGCTGTGCGTCGGCGGCTTCGGCGGGTTCATGTTCACCGCGGCGGTCGCGCTGCAGCAGGGGCTCGGCTACGGCCCGGTCCGTGCGGGCACGGCCCTGGTGCCGTACGCGGCGGCGTTCTTCGTGACGTCCCTGATCGGTCCGCGGCTGGCCGCCCGGTACGGGAACCGGGTGGTCACGGCCGGCGGGCTGATCCAGACGCCGGGCGTGCTGCTGCTCGCGGCGACGGTCTGGCAGGGATGGCCGGACCTGAGTCCGCTCGCCATGGCGCCGGGCCTGGCCGTGGCCGGGCTCGGGCAGGGGCTGGTCCTGCCCGCGCTGTTCCGGATCGTGCTCGCGGACGTGCCGACGGCGCGGGCGGGGGTGGGCGGCGGGGTGATGGCCACCGCGCAGCAGTCATCGATCGCGCTGGGCATGGCGCTGCTGGGTGCGCTGTTCCTGGCGCTGGTGCCGGCCGCGGGCATGCGCGAGGCCTTCGCCGTGACGCTGGCGGCGCAGGCGGCGACGGTCGCCGTCATCGTCGTGCTGAGCCTGCGGCTGCCCCGCGGCGCGGCCTGACGACGCGCGCGGGCGCCGGGGAGGCGAGGCCTCCCCGGCGCCCGGGCGTTCGGTGCGGCGGTCGTCAGCAGCCGATGAGGCGGGACGCCATGTAGCCCTCGATCTGGTCGAGGGAGACGCGCTCCTGCTTCATCGAGTCACGCTCGCGCACCGTCACGGCGTTGTCGTCGAGGGTGTCGAAGTCGACGGTGATGCAGAACGGGGTACCGATCTCGTCCTGCCGGCGGTAGCGACGGCCGATGGCGCCGGCGTCGTCGAACTCGATGTTCCAGTGCCGGCGCAGCGTCTCGGCCAGGCCGCGGGCCTTCGGCGAGAGCCGCTCGTTGCGGCTCAGCGGCAGCACGGCCGCCTTGACCGGGGACAGCCGCGGGTCGAGGCGCATCACGATGCGCTTCTCCATCTTGCCCTTGGCGTTGGGCGCCTCGTCCTCGATGTAGGCGTCGAGCATGAAGGCCAGCATGGCGCGGTTGACGCCGGCCGCGGGCTCGATGACGTACGGGGTCCAGCGCTCGCCGGCCTCCTGGTCGAAGTAGGACAGGTCCTGCCCCGAGGCCTTGGCGTGCGAGGAGAGGTCGTAGTCGGTGCGGTTGGCCACGCCTTCGAGTTCGGAGAACTCGGCGCCGCCGAAGTTGAACCGGTACTCGATGTCAGCGGTGCGCTTGGAGTAGTGCGAGAGCTTCTCCGCCGGGTGCTCGAACCAGCGGATGTTGGCCTCCTGGATGCCCAGGTCCAGGTACCAGTTCCAGCGCTGCTCCATCCAGTACTCGTGCCACTTCTCGTCCTCGCCCGGCTTGACGAAGAACTCCATCTCCATCTGCTCGAACTCGCGGGTGCGGAAGATGAAGTTGCCCGGCGTGATCTCGTTGCGGAACGACTTGCCCGTCTGGGCGATGCCGAACGGCGGCTTCTTGCGCGAGGTCTGCTGGACGGCGGCGAAGTTGGTGAAGATGCCCTGCGCGGTCTCGGGGCGCAGATAGGCGACGGAGCCGGAGTCCTGGGTGGGGCCGAGGTGGGTGGCGAGCAGGCCGGAGAACTGCTTGGGCTCGGTGAAGGAGCCCTTGTTGCCGCAGTGCGGGCAGTTGACGTCGGCCAGGCCGTTCGCCGGGAGGCGGCCGTGCTTGGCCTCGTAGGCCTCCTCCAGGTGGTCGGCGCGGAACCGCTTGTGGCAGGAGGTGCACTCGGTGAGCGGGTCGGTGAAGGTGGCGACGTGACCGGAGGCCTCCCACACCTCGGGGGCCAGGATCACCGAGGAGTCCAGACCGACCACGTCGTCGCGTGAGGTGACCATGGAGCGCCACCACTGACGCTTGATGTTCTCCTTGAGTTCGACCCCGAGCGGACCGTAGTCCCAGGCGGCACGCTGACCGCCGTAGATCTCGCTGCAGGGGTAAACGAAGCCACGGCGCTTGCTCAGGCTGACGATGGTGTCGATCTTGTCGGCGGCCACGGTGCTCTCTTCATCAACGACGACGGAATACCTCAGG
>DASSBO010000562.1:0-2971 GCA_035698655.1 Streptomyces sp. | reverse complement strand
CGCGCCGCCCGGCGCCTGGACGCGCACCCCTACTCATCGGCACTGCGATCCCGGATGTGCCGCCGGGCGGGACGAAGCGAAGCGACCCGACGAAGCGCCCGCCGCTTCGCGGCAGCAGCGCGCCTGCTCAGCCACGCACGGGCCTCGCCCCCGGACAACGGCGGACGACCACAGCCGGACACGGGTGCACACCAGCCACTATCTACTGGTCACCGGCAACCTGAACGGACCGCGCACCCGGCACCCCTCCCCCCGTAGCCAGCGCCTTTCAGCACCCGCATAGGGGAGCACCCGCATTGTTTCCGTCCAGCACACGCGTTGGACTCCGTCCAACCGATCGTGCCACCTGTCCGCAGCCGACAGCCCAGGTGTCACCACGTTGACCAGCCCGTTCGTCAGCCGGCCGCCTCAGTCGCGTAGACCGTCATCCAGTGTGGCTCGAGGCGGTAGTAGACGACGTCGCCCCACGAGAGCGGCGACTCGCCGTAGTGGTCGACGAGGTGCGCCAGCACCGCCGGCCAGTCGGGGTGCGGTTCGGCGTCCTTCGGGTTCAGCTCCACGACGTCGCCGTGCGCGAAGACGCCGAGGTCCTCGCCGCGCAGGTGGGACACGCTGGCAGCCGGCCGTGCGGCCAGGTGCCGGGCCTTGGCGGCGGTGCGGGACGTGCCGAACACCCACCTGCCGTGCAGGAAGTGGCCGTCCAGCGCACTGATCCGCGGCTCGCCCTTCGCGGTCGTCGTGGCCAGCGAGAGCACGCACATCCCGCTGAGCCTGTCGGCCAACTGCGCGGCGCTGAGGGTGCGCTCCGGTGCCACGATCGAGCGCAGATGCTCCGTCGAGCGGGCGAGCGACGCGTCGAGCAGGGCCTGGAGTCGGGTGAGATCGTCCTCGGTCTCGAACATCCCGTCACTGTGCCAGCAGCCACCGACAGCCCTCTGCGGCGCTCCGGAGCCACGGGCGTCCGGAACGGCCTTTCTGGGAGAATGCGGACATGAAGTACCGCTACGCAGTCGACGGCGACGCGGCCGCCATGGCCGCGCTGTTCGCCGCCAACCACGTCGACGCGCTCTCCGAGGAGCAGCGGGCCGAGCAGGGGTTCGTCCAGGGGAGCCTGGACGAGGACACGCTGCGCGCCATGGCGGGCGCCGGGGCGCTGCTCGTCGCCGAGGACGGCGGACGGGTGGCGGGCGTGCTGATGCTGTCCGACGCCCAGGGCGTCCCGTCTCCCCCGCCGCCGGTTGCGGCGCTGCTCGAGAGACAGGAGACCCTGCTGTGGGACGAACGCCCCCTCAGCACGCTGCGGTGGCTGCTGTACGGGCCCGTCGTGGTCGATGCCGGCCACCGCGGGCAGGGCGTGGCCCGCGCGCTGTTCGACAAGGCGCTCGCAGCGGCCCGCGACCGGCACGCCGAAGCCGTCGTGGCGTTCATCGAGGCGGACAACCGACCGTCCTGGCACGTGCACGTGGACGGCTTCGGCATGCGCCCGCTGGGCGACTTCACCATCGACGCCCGCACCTACCACGTGGTGGCCGCGCCTACCCGTTCCGGCCGTCCGGAATGACCCGCCAGTACTGCCGCTTCTTCTCGTCCCGCACCACGACACCGAGTTTGGCGAGTTCCCTGCGCAGTTCCCGCACGTCCTCGGACGCGTCCGCTCCGTTCCCGCCCTTACCGCTCAGGGCTTTTCCGCGGGCGCTGAGGAGCGCGTTCGCCCCCTCGGGGAGACCTGGCGTATCGGGGACCCAGCGCCGGAACTCCTCCGCGTGCGGATCACCGTCCGCCCATGCGTATCCGTGCGCGGTGAACGCCTCCGACAGCTGTGGCGCCTTGTGGTCGCAGGGTTCTCGTGCAAGTTCCGCGCCGTTGTGGCCCTGGAGCACCAGACAGCCCGACTCACGGAACGCCAGCCCGACCCGCCCTCCGGGGAATTCCTCGGACACGCCCTTGCGGGTGAGCACGACATGCTGTTCCGACACCCTCACCGTCAGCGCTTCGTGATGTGCGATCAGCCCGAGTGCCAGTCCCGCGGCCGCTCCCGCGAGCGGCGCCCCGATCGGCAGCCACGGGTCGGGGACGGAGGCCAGTAGCTCCGCCGGCCCTTGCACCGGCGCCCACGAAAGGCCCGCGTACCAGTCGGCGAGCAGCGCGACCAGCCAGCCGAGGCCCGCGCCGAGAACGGTGAACGCCGTCCAGAGCAGCGCGGTCGCCAAGCCGGATTCAGCGACGACCGTCGGCTCGCGCTCCACCGTGCGGTCCTTCTCGGTCTCCATGCCCGGCCCCTCCCCTTCCATGACGTCTTCGGCCCCGACCCCATCATAGACCGAGCACTCGGTTTATGATTGGACCATGCGGAAGGTAGACCCCGTCAAGCACCAGGAGCGGCGACAGCAGATCGTGGGAGCCGCCGTCTCACTCTTCGCGGACAAGGGCTTCGACCGCACGACGACGGCGGAGATCTGCAAGGCCGCCGGGATCAGCACCGGCAACCTGTTCCACTACTTCCCCAGCAAGCGGGCCATCTTCCACGCCGTCTTTCAGGAGGACGGGGACGACAAGGCCGATGCCCTGGCACGCGCTCGGACCGCGGACGACCCGTGGCAGGCGCTGCTGGAGGTGGTGGAACTCCTCGCCACGCCTGCGACGGAGCCGCTGACCCCACCACTGGTGATGGAGGCGATGGTGCAGGCCTACCGTGACCCCGAGCTCGATGAGCTGCTGAGCCGCGACAACGCCGACGAGCACGCCGCGGTCGCGCACCTGCTCCGCAGGACGGCCGACGCCGGACAGACCGACCCCGGCCTCGACCCGGACGACGCCGCGACATGGGTGCTCGCGCTTGTGGCCACCCTGTACACGAGCGCCGCCACGGACCCGTCGTTCCAGCCCGCCGGCCAACTGCCCATGTTGCGCCTGATCCTTGAGCGCTACCTGCGTCCCGGGCGAAACGGCCAGGCGACGACGGGCTGACCGG
>DASSBO010000561.1:0-19833 GCA_035698655.1 Streptomyces sp. | reverse complement strand
CGTCCCGGGCGAGGGGGACGGCGACGGTGGTCGCGTCGCCGGGGGCGCGACCGGTGGTGCGGCCGGTGGTGCCGGCGACGCCGCCACGGAAGACGGCACCGACGCCGACGCGAACGCGGACACCGACACGGACGGTCAGGGTGCCGACCGTCGGCACGCGGGTGGCGAGGACACCGGCGGGCAGGACGCGGACGGCGACGACACGGGCGGCGAGGACCAGAGCGGCCGCCCTTTCGGCTCCACCTCCCCGGCTCCCTCCGTGACCCCCTCCGCGACGCCTTCGGCGACCGCACGGAACTGAGCGCGGAACGCCCGCACGCAGCGGTGTAACACTTTTCAACCACCCGGCGCAGTACTGAGTGAGCCGACTGGTCATCGGCTGCGCGACCCACCCGAGGTTCCCCCCGTACCTCCGGAGTCGCGCCTCACGGCGCGGACGGGACACGTTCCCCCGGTCCCGTCCGCGCCGTTCTCTCCTCTCCTCTGCTCCCCCTCCTCTGTTGTGAGCAAGGTCCCAGCCTGTGGGGCTGCACTGAGTGCCACCCGCTTCGCTACAGTCCGTGTTGTTGCAGCAGGGCGCGCCCGCGCCCGCACCCTCGGCGCGACGATGTACGGAGGCAGGTCCATGGCACGCCACTCAGAGTCGGGACGTCCGGTCCAGCCGGTCTACGGACCGGCCGCCCTCGAGGGCTGGGACGCCGGCGAGAAGCTGGGCGAGCCGGGCTCGTACCCCTACACGCGCGGCGTGTACCCGACGATGTACACCGGCCGTCCGTGGACGATGCGTCAGTACGCCGGTTTCGGCACCGCCGTGGAGTCCAACGCGCGCTACAAGCAGCTGATCGAGAACGGCACCATGGGCCTCTCGGTCGCCTTCGACCTGCCGACCCAGATGGGCCATGACTCCGACGCGCCGATCGCACACGGTGAGGTCGGCAAGGTCGGTGTCGCCATCGACTCGATCGACGACATGCGGGTCCTCTTCGGCGGCATCCCGCTGGACAAGGTCTCCACGTCGATGACGATCAACGCGCCCGCCGCCCTGCTGCTGCTCCTGTACCAACTGGTCGCCGAGGAGCAGGGCATCGAGCCGGCGAAGCTGACCGGCACGGTGCAGAACGACGTGCTCAAGGAGTACATCGCCCGCGGCACCTACATCTTCCCGCCCAAGCCGTCGCTGCGGCTGATCGCGGACATCTTCAAGTACTGCAAGGCCGAGATCCCGAAGTGGAACACCATCTCGATCTCCGGCTACCACATGGCGGAGGCGGGGGCGACGCCCGCGCAGGAGATCGCCTTCACCCTCGCGGACGGCATCGAGTACGTGCGCACGGCGGTCGCCGCCGGGATGGACGTGGACGACTTCGCGCCGCGGCTGTCCTTCTTCTTCGTCTCGCGCACCACGATCCTGGAGGAGGTCGCCAAGTTCCGCGCGGCCCGCCGGATCTGGGCGCGGGTGATGAAGGAGGAGTTCGGCGCGAAGAACCCCAAGTCGCTGATGCTGCGCTTCCACACCCAGACCGCCGGCGTGCAGCTGACCGCGCAGCAGCCGGAGGTCAACCTGGCCCGGGTCACGGTGCAGGGGCTGGCGGCCGTGCTGGGCGGCACGCAGTCGCTGCACACCAACTCCTTCGACGAGGCCATCGCGCTGCCCACCGACAAGTCGGCGCGGCTGGCGCTGCGCACCCAGCAGGTGCTCGCCTACGAGACCGACGTGACCGCGACCGTCGATCCGTTCGCCGGCTCCTATGTGGTGGAGTCGATGACCGACGACGTGGAGGCGGCGGCGCTCGAGCTGATGGAGCAGGTCGAGCTGCGCGGCGGCGCGACCCGTGCGATCGAGAGCGGCTACCAGAAGAACGAGATCGAGCGCAGCGCCTACCGGATCGCGCAGGAGCAGGAGTCGGGCGACCGGGTCGTCGTGGGTCTGAACCGGTTCCAGAGCGCCGAGGAGGAGCCGTACGAGCCGCTGCGGGTGGACCCGGCGATCGAGCAGCAGCAGGCGGAGCGGCTGGCGCGGCTGCGTGCCGAGCGGGACCAGCCGGCCGTGGACGGCGCGCTGGCGGCGCTGCGGAAGGCGGCCGAAGGGACGGAGAACGTGCTGTACCCGATGAAGGAGGCGCTGCGGGCGCGTGCGACGGTCGGCGAGGTGTGCAACACGCTGCGGGAGGTCTGGGGCGCCTACGTGCCCACCGACGCGTTCTGACCGACGTCGCAGGGGGTCCGGGGCCCGCTCGCAGCACTACGCTGCGGGCGGGCCCCGACCCGTTTCCGGGTGCGGTGTGACGGCGCGCTTCCGACCCGTGACCAGGGCAAGGTCTTTATCGTATGACTTTTTTGGCCGACCCCTTGAATAAGTAGTACCTGGCGCGTAACTTCCCGTTCGGTCCTCGAAGGGGAGTACTCACATGGAAGCGATAGAGCCCGCTTACGGGACGGCTACGCTGCTGCTGATCGCGGCGGGCGCAGTCGCCGTCCTGCTTTTCCTGATCATGAAGGTGAAACTGCACGCCTTCGTGTCACTCGTTCTGGTCAGTGTGGCCACCGCCCTGGTGGCCGGTTTCCCACTTGCCAAGATTCCCGACGCGTTGATGTACGGCTTCGCCGACACCATCGGGTCGGTCGCCTTGCTGGTCGCCTTCGGCGTGATGCTCGGAAGGCTGTTGGAGGTCACCGGCGGCGCGCAGGTGCTCGCCGACACCCTCATCACGCGGTTCGGTGAGAAGAGAGCGCCGCTGGCGCTCGGTGTGGCGGCGCTGCTGTTCGCGCTGCCGATCTTCTTCGACGCGGGACTGGTCGTCTTCCTGCCGATCATCCTCACCGTCGCCCGCCGCTTCGGCGGTTCCCTGCTGTTCTACGCGTTCCCGGCCGCCGGCGCGTTCGCCGCGATGCACGCGATCATCCCGCCGCACCCCGGCCCGGTCGCCGCCGCGAAGGCGCTGAACGGCAGCATCGGCATGTCCCTGCTGATCGGTATCCCGATCGCGGTGCTGGCCTGGTACGTGGGTTCCTACCTGGTCTCCAAGGTGCTCGGCCGCCGCGTGTACGTGGACGTCGCCAAGGTCGTCTTCGGTGAGGTCAACGACGGGCGCGAGGCGGAGGAGGCCGACGAGAAGCTCGGCCAGAAGAAGCCGACCTTCGGCCTCGTCCTGACGATGCTGCTCATCCCGCTGGTGCTGATCGCGCTCAGCACGATCTTCTCCACCCTCGTCGAGGCCGGAGCCATCGACAAGGACCAGGGCTGGGTGCAGTTCCTGAACATCCTCGGCTACACGCCGGTGGCGCTGATGATCGCCGTCATCGCCGCGGTCTTCCTGCTGGGCCGGCCGCGCACCTCGATGGCCAACGTCACCAAGATCATCGACAGCGGGCTCGGCCCCATCTGCTCGATCATCCTGATCACCGGCGCGGGCGGCATGTTCGGCGGCGTGCTGGAGCTCAGCGGCATCGGCAGCGCGCTGAGCGGCTCGCTGTCCGGGCTGGGCATCTCGCTGATCGTGCAGGCGTTCGTGATCTCCGCCCTGCTGCGTGTCGCTCAGGGTTCGGCCACGGTCGCCCTGACCACGACCTCCGGCCTGATCGCCGGGGCCGTGGCGTCGGCGAATCTCGGCGAGTTCCAGATCGCGCTGCTCGTGGTCGCGATCGCAGCCGGCGCCACCGTGCTCTCGCACGTGAACGACTCGGGCTTCTGGCTGGTCAGCCGCTTCTTCGGGATGGACGAGAAGACCACCCTGAAGACCTGGACGGTCATGGAGACGACCCTGGGCGTCTCCGCGTTCGTCATCGCGGCGATCCTCTGGATGCTCGTCTAGCGAGGCCGTCCGTCCGGCGAGTCCCGACGAAGACTCCCCGTCTCCGCTGCGCACCCCCCGAGCGCGCGGCGGAGACGGGGCTCGTCGGCGTCTGCTTCCGGGTCAGGGGGCGAGCACGTCGAGTTCGGCCATCGCCCCGACGGTGATTTCCCGGGTCAGCTCCTCCGCCCGGGTGGACTCGCCCGTGCGCACCGACTCCGCGAGTTGCACGTGCAGCGTCACGGCTGCCGGGTCCGGGTCGGTGAACATCACGTCGTGCTGCGTGCGCCCGGTGAGCACGGCGGCGACGACGTCACCGAGCCGGGCGAACATCTCGTTGCGCGACGCGCGCAGTATCACCCGGTGGAAGGCGATGTCGTGGACCAGATAGCGGTCCAGCTGCTGGCCTCGTGAGGTCGAGACCATGCCCATGGCGTGCTCGGTGAGCTCGGCGCACTCCTCCGGTGTGGCCTGCTGCGCGGCCAGCCTGGCCGCCACCGGCTCCACGGCGGAGCGCAGCGTCGTGAGCGAGCGCAGCTGCCGTGGCCGGTCGGCGCCCTGCAACCGCCAGGTGATCACCTGGGGATCGAACATGTTCCACTCCTCGGAGGGCAGCACCGTCACCCCCACCCGCCGCCGCGACTCGACCAGATGCATCGACTCCAGGACCCGGATGACCTCACGGACCACCGTCCGTGACACGTCGAACCGTTGCTCGAGTTCGTCGGTCCGCAGCACGCTCCCCGGCGGGTAGTGCCCGCCCGTGATCGCCGGGCCGAGAGATGCGAGCACCCTGGCGTGCAGTCCCTGCCGCTGAATGGTCATGTCCTCAGACTACGTGGGCCCCCGACGCAAATACGTATGACTTTTAAGCCATAGACTCTTGAATATGTCGTACCAATCCACTTGAGTGGAGAGGACGGCGTGCCCGATGGGGGCAGAGTCGAGCAAGACAGCGAGGTAGCTGATGTCCACGTCCCGTGTGGTGGTCGTCATGGGCGTGTCCGGTACGGGCAAGTCCACGGTCGGCGGGTTGCTGGCGACCGCCCTCGGCGTCCCGTACGCCGAGGCCGACGCCTTTCACCCCCCTGCCAACATCGCGAAGATGACCGCGGGGACCCCGCTGAACGACGACGACCGTGCCCCGTGGCTGCAGGCCATAGGCGACTGGGCCCGGGACCGCGCGGGACTCGGCGGAGTCGTCAGCTGCTCCGCCCTCAAGCGCCGCTACCGCGACACGCTGCGCACCGCTGCGCCCAACCTGTTCTTCGTGCACCTCAACGGTGAGCGCGAGCTGATCGCCCAGCGCCTGGGCGGCCGGGCCGGCCACTTCATGCCGACCGCCCTGCTGGACTCGCAGTTCGCCGACCTGGAGCCGCTGCAGCCGGACGAGCAGGGCGCCACGCTGCCGGTCGTGGACCTCCCCGAGGCCATCACCGCCAGCGCCATGGCGGCGCTGGAGGCGGCCCGCACGGCGTGAGGGCGTTGCGGCCGGCGGGAGCGGCGTCAGCGGCGTAGCCGGTCGCGCAGCCAGGGCGTCAGCGGCCGCTCCACCAGCCGGTGCAGCACCCAGGCGAGCAGCAGCATCGCGGCCACCGTCAGCGGGAGGACCGCCCAGGAGGGCAGCCCGAGCATCCGGTGCAGCAGGGCGACCGTGACCCAGCCGAGGTGCTCGTGCACCAGGTAGAACGGGTAGGTCAGCGCGCCGGCGACGGTCAGCCACCGCCAGTTCGCCCAGCGCAGCCGCCCCACCGCGACGGACCCCACCGCCACGTAGGCGAAGGTGACCACGGCGATGATCGCGACCGACGGGCGGTAGGAGAAGCCGCCCGCGTCCGCCGCATGCCACAGCCGGTCCACCGCATAGTGCTGGCCGAGCAGCCAGCTCGCGATCACGATGCCCCAGGACGTCACGTCGTGGCCGAAACGGTGCACCAGGTAGAGGCCGACGCCACCGACGAAGTACGGCGCGTACTGCGGCATCGCCACGACATTCAGCGGTGTGAACCCGGAGGCGTCGACGAGGACGGCCGCCAGCGTCCAGATCACGCAGAACCGCACCACGCGGGCGCGGGTGGCACCCGGCACCACGACGAACAGCGCGAAGAGCAGGTAGAAGCGCAGCTCCACCCACAGCGTCCAGTCCACGCCCAGGACGCGGTCCGCGCCGGCCGGCTCCTGCAGCATCGTGAGGTTCACCAGCGCGTCGCTCGGGGAGACCGCCTCGTAGGCCACCGCGGGAAGCGCGAAGACGGCCGTGACGAGCAGCACCGCCACCCAGTACGCCGGCATCAGGCGGGCGACGCGCGAGGCGAAGAACGCCCGCGTCGTGCGGCCCCAGCCGCTCATGCAGATCACGAAGCCGCTGATGACGAAGAAGACCTCCACACCGAGGCAGCCGAAGGCGAAGAACGACGACAGGTGCGGGAACTGGTGCGACGGCGAGCCGCCCCAGGCCGCCGAGATGTCGCCGTCCCGCCCGCCGTAGTGGTAGGCGGCCACCATCAGCGCCGCCAGCAGCCGCAGCCCGTCCAGCGCGCGCAGCCGTCCGTGCGGTCCCGGCCCGGCGGCCGCACCGGCCGGGCGGGCACGTTCGGCGGACTCGCCGGTGGTGGCGGGCGGCGCCGCGGCGGCGGTCACCGGCGGGCCTCCCGGCGCCCGAGGGCCCGGGCCCGGCGGACCACGCGGCGGGCCAGCGGGCTGCGGCGCAGGAACGCGGCCTGCGTCGCCAGGCCGCCCGGCAGCTGCAGTGAGGTCAGCCGCCGGCGCTTGACGTAGCGGTCCCGCTCGTCCGGGTGGCCGGCCAGGTAGCCGGCCGCCTCGTCCCGCAGCTGCGGGTACAGCTTCGGCTGCATGCAGAAGCCGACCGCGCGCACCAGCGGACCCAGCCGTGCGGCGTCGGGCGCGGCCGCGTGCTGCACGGCGGGACCGTCCAGGTCCGGGAGCGCCGCGTCGACAAGGGTGACCGGGACCCGGTTGCTGTTCTCGTACGGCGTGAGCCGCTCCAGCAGCGTCTCGGTGCCCGTCCTGGCGACGGGCAGCCCGTGGAAGGCCGACGCGGTCACCAGCGCCGTGGAGAAGCAGCCGGCCACCAGCGCGGGGCGGGCCCGTGCGAACAGCACCTCGGCGAGCAGCGGCTCGTCCAGCACGGTCAGCTGCACGCCCAGCTCCCCGGCCTCCTTCTCCAGGGTGCGGGAGAAACGCGCGGGAGCGACCGGATGCGGCTTGAAGACGACGCGGTGGTGCCCGAGGCGGGCCGCGCCGCGCAGCATCCGCACGTGCAGCAGCTCCTCCTCCTCGGCCGTGAGGATGTCCAGCGCGGACAGGTACTGGCCCAGCAGCACCGCCGGGCCCGGGCCGGCCCGGTCGGCTGCCGACGCCGGCGCGTGCGCGGCGAGGTCGTCGAAGACCGCGGTGAACGCCCCGGAGGGGACGACCTCGGGTGGCACGCCGAACTCGGTGAGCAGCAGCGGCGTGAGGCCCGGCACCAGGTCCGGGTGCAGCAGCCGCCGCACCCGGCCGCCGATCAGCGGGTCGAGCTTGTTGCGGGTGGGGCCGTAGCTCATCAGCCCGTCGGCGTAGACGTCGATCGGCGCGTCCGGGAACACCCGGGCCAGCGCCTGCGCCGGGTTGACCTGGACGGACTCCAGCACCAGCTCCACCGGCCCGGCCCCGGGCGTACCGAGCCCCCACAGCAGCCGCAGCTGCCGCTCCCACAGCGGCACGTCGTCGGGGCGCGGCGACCAGCCGCCGGGATGGTGCGGGCGGATCGTCTCGTTCCAGGACAGCACCTCGTCGAACCGGCCGCGCAGCCGCTCGAAGCCGGGCATGCGGTCCAGCGGCGGCGTCGTCTCCGGGACGGCCGCGTTGTTGCTGACCAGCAGCAGCCGCCGCCCGGCGGCCGGGAAGCAGCCGGCGTCCAGGGCCGCCGCCAGCGTGGCGGCGCCGTACAGCGTCGAGGCGAGGAAGATCTGCGTGCGCATCAGGCGGCGGTCTCCCCGGCTCCGGTCGGCAGCCGGCGCAGCCGGCGCAGCCGGGACGCGCGCCGCACGTCCATCGAGTCCAGGGCGTCCGCCAGCACGTCGGCCGGCAGCCGCTTCAGCGCGGCGGCGCTCTTCGCGCGCAGGGTGCGGGCCACGTGGGGTTCGAACCTTCCGCTGGTCAGATGGTGGGAGATGATCGCGCAGTACGTCCGCACGGCCTTGGGCAGCAGCCGCGCCGCGTCCGGGTCCTCGGCGGTCTGGGCGACGACCTCGTCGAAGGCCCGGATGAAGTCCAGCTGCCGCACGTCGCCGATCTGCGTCAGCGACGAGGCCACGCCGCGCCGGTAGAAGACGCCGAGCAGGCCCACGACGGCGAACGACGCCGCCTCCCGGTGCAGCCGCCAGATCCACGGGCGGTCCTCGGCGGTGCGCAGCCCGGGCGTGAAGTGCAGCAGGCCGGCGTCCAGCAGCCTGCGGTGGTAGATGCCGGCCCACGCGTAGGCGTAGTCGACCGAGGTGCTGCGGTCGGCGGGCAGGATGGCCTCGCGCGGCGAGGCGACCACGCCGCGGCGGCCGTGCGGGACACGGGAGAGGGTGCGGTTGCGGCCCGTGCACTGCACGTGGTCGGTGCGCAGGAAGTCGCAGCCCAGCTCCTCTGCGGCGGCCAGCAGTTCGCGGTAGTAGCCGGGCGCCAGCCAGTCGTCGCCGTCCAGGAACGTGACGTACTCGCCGGACGCGGCGTCCAGGCCGGTGTTGCGGGCGGTGGCCAGGCCGCCGTTCACCTCGTGCCGCAGCAGGACGGCGCCGGGGAGTTCGCGTTCCGCACGCTCGAGGAGCTGAGCGGTTCCGTCCGTCGAACAGTCGTCGACGAGCAGGAATTCCACATCGGCACGGGAATTGGCGCGCAGACTTCTGAGGGTGTCCTGCGCGAATGACTGCACGTTGAAAAACGGCACGATGACGGAGAGCTTGACCACCCGCGAGACATTAGGCGCCGGCGCGCCGCACGGAGTTTACGAGAATGCTCCTGTGGGTGAACTCCACGTGGCGGAACCGTTAACCACCCGCACCCGCAAGGCGATTGGCCGTTCGTCGGTGCGCTGTTAACCATGTGTTGTCTTTGCGTTGGGCCGTGAATACACCTTCCTTCCTAACGTCGGCGACGTGCCCATTGCCTACTCCCCGACGCGGGTCGCCGTACTCGCCGATTCGGACACGCGCTGGAAATGGGGTGCGCTCACCGCGCGCCGCATCGCCCCGCACGCCCGCATCGACGGCCTGCTGCTGCGCGGCCGCGCCACCCCCACCCCCCGCCAGCTCGCGGAGGTCGGCGTCGAACCCGCCGCGCTCCGCGAGGTGACGGGCGCCGGCTTCGTGCGCGAGACGATGCGGGCCGCCGGGACGGGCGAGCGGTACGACGCGGTCGTACTCGCCTGCGTCGGCGGCGCCGTCCAGGCCGTGCTGCACGCCCTGGCACACGCGGCGCGACAGGACCCCGCGGTGCGGCGGCCGGTGCTGGTCACCGGGTACGTCGGCGTCGTCTACGAGAAGCTGTCGGACGGCCTGCTGCTGCGGCACGGCGCCGACGTCGTCCTCGCGAACTCCCGCCACGACGCGGAGCGCTTCCGCACCCTCTACCAGGGCGTCGGTGCCGACGCCGGAAGCGTCGTGGAGTGCGCGCTGCCCTTCCTCGACGGCGAGACGGCACCGCACGAGGCCGCGCCCGCCGAACGAGGCGACCGGACACGGCCGTTCACCGTCGTCTTCGCCGTCCAGCCCTCGGTGCCGGCCGACCGGGCGGGCCGCAGCCACCTGCTGCGCCGCGCCGCCGAGCACGCCCGCACCCACCCCGAGCGCGAGGTGCTGGTCAAACTCCGCAGCCGCCCCGGCGAACACACCACCCACCTCGAGGAACAGCCCTACCAGCGGCTGGCCGCCCGGCTGCCCGCCGGACTCCCGCCCAACTGCCGCCTTGTCTACGGACACATGGGCCACGTCCTGGACCGCGCCGACCTGCTCGTCACCGTCAGCTCCACCGCCGCGCTGGAGTCCCTGCACCGCGGCCTGCCGACCGCCGTCCTCACCGACCTGGGCATCCGCGAGGCGCTCGGCAACCACTACTTCGTCGGCTCAGGGTGCCTCGCCTCCTGGGACGAACTCGACGCCGGGCACCTGCCGAAGGCCGACCCGGACTGGGCCGCCCGGCAGGGCGTGTGCGCCGACGGCTCCTACCCGGCCGCCTTCGACGCCGCACGCGAGAGGGTCGCCGCCCTCGCCGCCGGGCCCGCCCTGCCGCCCCCGGCGCCCTACTACACGCCCACCACCGCGCCCGGCTACCTGCCCGGCGTCCTCGCCCGCCACGGCTTCGCCCCCGACGGTGCCCCGCTGCGCGCCGCCGGTGACGGCGCCCCCTCGGGCGTCCGCCGCGCCCTGCGCCACGCGCTGCGCGAGGCCGCCCGCGGCGCCTACCGCCACGGCGTACAGCGCGTGGCCCCGACGATCCGCCGCCTGGGGGACCTGTGACCGAAGGAGACCTGATGGACCCGTCCGAGACCGGCCCGGCCGTGCTGGCCGTGATCCCCGCCCGCGGCGGGTCGAAGGGCGTGCCCGGCAAGAACCTGGCCCGCGTCGGCGGCGTGCCGCTCGTCGCGCGCGCCGTCCGCGAGAGCCTGGCGGCCCGGCTCGTCACCGGCGTCGTCGTCAGCACCGACGACGCCGCCGTCGCCGAGGCCGCCCGGGCCGCGGGCGCCGAGGTCGTCGACCGCCCGGACGGGATCGCCGGCGACACGGCCACCAGCGAGGCCGCCGTCCTGCATGCCACCGAGACGTGGGAAGCACGGCACGGGCGGGCCGTCGACGTCGTGTTGCTCGTCCAGTGCACCAGCCCCTTCGTCACGAGCGAGGACCTGGACGGCGTCGCCTCGGCGGTCGCCGAGCAGGGCGCCGACAGCGCGCTGACCGTGGCCGGCTTCCACGCCTTCGTCTGGCGCGAGGGCACCGCGGAGGACGCCGTGGACGGCCGCGGCGTCAACCACGACAAGGCCGTGCGGCAGCGCCGCCAGGACCGGCCACAGGACTGGCTGGAGACCGGCGCCGCCTACGCCATGGACGCGGCCGGCTTCCGCAAGTCCGGCCACCGCTTCTTCGGCCGCACCCAGCTCGTGCGCAGCGACCCCGCGCGCGTGCTGGAGATCGACGACCACCACGACCTCGCCCGCGCCCGGTTGCTGGCGCCGCTGCTCGACACCGGACGGCCCGGCGCGCTGCCCACCCGCGAGGACGTCGACGCGGTCGTACTCGACTTCGACGGCACCCAGACCGACGACAGGGTGTTCGTCGACTCCGACGGACGGGAGACCGTCGCCGTGCACCGCGGCGACGGACTCGGCATCGCCGCGCTGCGCCGCAGCAACCTGCACCTGCTGATCCTGTCCACGGAGGAGAACCCGGTCGTCGCCGCACGCGCCCGCAAGCTGCGGGTGCCGGTGCTGCACGGCGTCGACCGCAAGGACCTCGCACTCGCCGCGTGGTGCGAGGAGCACGGCGTCGCGCCCGAGCGCGTGCTCTACGCCGGAAACGACGTCAACGACCTGGCCTGCCTGAACCTCGTCGGCTGGCCCGTCGCGGTCGGCGGCGCACACGACGTCGTCCGCTCCGCCGCCCGGGCCGTCACCACGGCCCCCGGCGGCTCCGGGGCGATCCGCGAGATCGCCTCCTGGCTCCTCGGTCCGTCACTCGACCGATGAGTTCCCCTCACCACCCATACCCCCAGCAGAAGGAACATCCTCACCATGAGCAGCAACCCCCGCCTGCGCACCATCGGCGACCGCACCGTCGGCCCCGGCCGTCCCGTCTACGTCACCGGTGAGATCGGCATCAACCACAACGGCGACCTGGAGAACGCCTTCGCCCTCATCGACGCCGCCGCCGACGCCGGCTGCGACGCGGTCAAGTTCCAGAAGCGCACCCCGGAGATCTGCACCCCGCGCGACCAGTGGGACGTCGAGCGCGACACCCCCTGGGGCCGGATGACCTACATCGACTACCGGCACCGCGTCGAGTTCGACGAGGACGGCTACCGCGCAATCTCCGACTACTGCGCCAAGCGCGGCATGCACTGGTTCGCCTCGCCGTGGGACGTCGAGGCCGTCGCGTTCCTGGAGAAGTTCGACGTGCCCGCCCACAAGGTGGCCTCCGCCTCCCTGACCGACGACGAGCTGCTGCGCGCCCTGCGCGCCACCGGGCGCACCGTCATCCTGTCCACCGGCATGTCGACGCCGAAGCAGATCCGGCACGCGGTGGAGGTCCTCGGCAGCGAGAACATCCTGCTGTGCCACGCCACCTCGACGTACCCGGCGAAGGCCGAGGAGCTCAACCTCCGCATGATCCACACCCTGCAGGCGGAGTTCCCGAACGTGCCGATCGGCTACAGCGGCCACGAGACCGGCCTGCAGACGACACTGGCCGCCGTCGCGCTCGGCGCCTCCTTTGTCGAGCGTCACATCACTCTCGACCGCGCCATGTGGGGCTCCGACCAGGCCGCCTCCGTCGAGCCGGGCGGCCTGCAGCGGCTGGTGCGGGACATCCGCACCATCGAGGAGTCGCTCGGCGACGGCGTGAAGAAGGTCTACGACAGCGAACTGGCCCCGATGAAGAAGCTCCGCCGGGTCCGGGGCGTGGTGGCCGAGGCCGCGGAAGCGGCCCCGGCCACGGTCTGAACGGCCGCCGCATGAGAAGGCCCTCCTCGGAGGGAGCCGCCGGCGGGACGCTCGCGTTCGTCGAGAGTCCCGCCCAGCTGCTCAACGTGCTGGAGTGGGCGCACACCACGGTCACGGACACGACCGTCGTCGTGCTGCCGCCGCAGGACCCGATGACGCGCGGCCAGCTGCGCCGCATGGCGGAGCTGGCCCGCGACGAGGGGCACACCGTGCGGTGGACGGAAGCGCGCGGCGGCGCCGCGCCGCTGCGGACCGTGGGCGCGCTGACCGGGCCGCTGCGCCGCGCGGCGCGCGTCGTGATCGGCGACCCGTTCTCCCGGTACGTGCAGCTGCTGCTCGGGCTGACCTCCGCGCCGCAGGTCGTCGTCGTCGACGACGGGACGGCCACCATGGAGTTCCTGGCCCAGCTGGTGCGGGGCGAGCGCCTCACCCGCTGGCACCGCCGCGGCGCAGGCGGGCTGCACGACGCGCTGTTCGCACCGGTCGCCCGCCGGGCCCGCGGCCGCCTCGTGCCGGCCGGCGGGCGCAGACCGCGTCGGGTCGCCGTCTTCAGCGCGATGCCCGTCGAGCCGGCCGTCGGCGAGCTGGGCGTGCGTGTCGAGCGCAACGCCCTCGCGTGGACGCGCGCCCGCTTCGGCCCGCCGCGCCTGACGGACGGCACCGACCTGGTGGGGACCTCCCTGGTCGAGACGGGCGTCGTCAAACCCGAGCGGTACCTCGACGCCGTCGCCGCACTCGCCCGCGCGCACGGCGCGAAGCGCTACTTCGCCCACCGGCGGGAGAACGCCGGGAAGCTGCACCAGGTGGCGGAGCGGGCCGGGCTGGAGATCGTGCGGCCCGACCTGCCGCTGGAGCTGGTCGCCCGGCGCGGGCCGGTCGGCCGCACGGTCCTCAGCTTTCCGTCCACCGTCGTGCACACGCTCCCGCTCGCGCTGGAGGGCACGGGCGCGCGGGTGGCCGTGTGCGACGTGGACCCGGGCTGGCTGAGCCGGGACGCCTCGCCGCGCGCCGCGGGCTTCCTCGCCGGTGTCACCCGCACGGCCCCCGCCGCCCACCGGGTGACGTGACCAGGGAAGTGATCCAGATCACTGTTCGAACAAAGCCTTAAACCATACCCAGCCGCAAGCGGACATAACCGCCGCGCAGCCTACTTCCTGGTCCCTCTGGGGACTGAAGTTCGCGTGATCCATTGTCAGTCGGCCCCCCGACGGCACTACGCTCGCTGCATGAACCAACTCCTGTCCTCGGACGAGGGGGCCGCCACGGCCACGGCCCACGGGGCCGGCGCCGCCGACCTGCCCGCACTGCCCGGCGCACTTCCGAACGCTCTGTACGAGGAGCTCGTCGCCTTCCGGCGCGACCTCCACATGCACCCGGAGCTGGGCCACCAGGAGTTCCGCACCACCGCCGCGGTCAAGGAGCGGCTGGAGCAGGCCGGTCTCGAGCCGCGCGTGCTCGCCACCGGCACCGGCCTGGTCTGCGACATCGGCGGCGAGGTGACCGGCACCGGCGACGCGCTCGCGCTGCGCGCCGACATCGACGCGCTGCCCATCCCGGACACCAAGTCCGTCCCCTACCGCTCCACCGTCCCGGACCGCGCGCACGCCTGCGGGCACGACGTGCACACCACCGTCGTGCTCGGCGCCGGCCTGGTGCTGGCCGAGCTGGCCCGCCTGGACCTGCTGCCGCGCCCGGTCCGGCTGATCTTCCAGCCGGCCGAGGAGGTGCTGCCCGGCGGCGCGACGGACGTCATCGAATGCGACGTGCTGGACGGCGTCGGCCG
Source organism: Streptomyces sp. (assembly GCA_035698655.1). Taxonomy (GTDB): domain Bacteria; phylum Actinomycetota; class Actinomycetes; order Streptomycetales; family Streptomycetaceae; genus Streptomyces. The sequence goes on along the minus strand of DASSBO010000561.1, from coordinate 5,558 downwards.
CATTCTCGCCGTGCACTGCGACCCGAAGGTCGACGCCGGCCGGATCGGCCTGCGCACCGGGCCCATCACCTCGGCGTGCGACCGGCTCGAGGTCGCCCTGGACGGCGCCGGCGGCCACACCGCCCGCCCGCACCTGACCACCGACCTGGTGACGGCCGCCGCCAAGGTGGCCACCGAGGTGCCGGCCCTGCTCGCCCGCCGGGTCGACGCCCGCTCCGGGCTGGCGCTGACCTGGGGCCGTATCGCCTCCGGGCACGCCTGCAACGTCATCCCGCAGCGCGCCGAGCTGTCCGGCACGGTCCGCTGCCTGGACCTGCCCGGCTGGCGGGCCGCCCCCGACCTGGTGCACGCCGCGATCGACGAAGTCGCCGCGCTGCACCAGGCCAAGCCGGAGGTCACCTACGTGCGGGGCGTCCCGCCGGTGGTGAACGAGGAGTCCTCGGCCGAGTTGCTGCACGACGCGATGGCCGCGCGGCGCGGCCCCGGGTCGGTCGAGGGCACCGAGCAGAGCCTCGGCGGCGAGGACTTCTCCTGGTATCTGGAGCACGTGCCGGGCGCGATGGCGCGGCTGGGCGTGCGGAAGCCCGGCGAACGCGGCGTGCGCGACCTGCACCAGGGGGACTTCGACGTCGACGAGCGGGCGATCACCGTCGGTGTGGAGATGTTCACCGCGGCCGCGCTGCTGCACGTCAGGGGCCACTGACCCCGGCCGGGAGCCCGTCCGGCACCCGGCCCGTACACCGGGCGTACGGGCTCCCGACACCGCCGGTACACACCGATCCGATAACGGCCACCCGGGACATCTTTACCTGATATCTACGCGCGTTAATCTGTGGCGGAAGTCGGCGCCGTGAGAGGCGCTTCCAGAGAGTCGAAGGGGACGTCCTCTTGCGTCGCGTATCCAAGCTTGCCGCCGCGGTCACCGCCACCGCGGCCCTTTCCCTGACCGTCACGGCGTGTGGCGCCTCCTCCACCGAGTCGGGCGACTCCGGTGGCAAGAAGGGCGTCGGTCTGGCCTTCGACGTCGGCGGCCGTGACGACCACTCCTTCAACGAGTCCGCCGCCCGCGGCGCGGACAAGGCCGAGAAGGAGCTCGGCGTCAACGTCAAGACGATGACGGCGAGCAACGGCGAGACCGACGCCGAGCGCGTGCAGCGGCTGAGCGGGCTCGCCGAGGCCGGCTACAACCCGGTCATCGGTGTCGGCTACGCCTACGGCAACTCCATGAAGGAGGTCGCCAAGAAGTACCCGGACACCACCTTCGGCATCGTCGACTCCGTCGTCGACGTCAAGAACGTCGACAGCATCGTCTTCTCCGAGGAGCAGGGCTCCTACCTGGCGGGTGTCGCGGCCGCGCTGAAGACGAAGACCGACAAGGTCGGCTTCATCGGCGGCGTGAACAACGCGCTGATCCAGAAGTTCCAGGCCGGCTTCGAGCAGGGCGTCCACGACACGAACCCGGACGTGAAGGTCACGTCGCAGTACCTGTACCCGAACAACGACAAGGGCTTCAACGACCCCGCCGCCGCCAAGGAGAAGGCGAAGGGGATGCTGGCCAACGACATCGACATCATCTACACCGCCGCCGGCCAGTCCGGTGCGGGCTCCATCGAGGCGATCAGCCAGCACAAGGGCGCCTGGGCGATCGGTGTCGACTCCGACCAGTACCAGCAGCCCGGTCTGGAGAAGTACAAGGACTGCATCATGACCTCGGTCGTGAAGAACGTGGACGTCGCGGTCTTCGACCTGATCAAGAGCGTGCAGGACGGCAAGCCGCTGACCGGTGTGAACTCCTACACACTGGCCAAGGGCGGCGTCTCCCTGGCGACCTCCGGCGGCTTCATCGACGACATCATGCCGAAGATCGAAGAGGCCAAGAAGAAGATCGTCAGCGGCGAGGTCAAGGTCAGCAAGACCCCGAAGAAGTAAGCCCGTTGAGGGCACGGCCCGGATCCGGGAACGGGTCCGGGCCGTCCGGTCCGGCGGGGAGGGCCGTCCCCCTCCCCGCCGATCGAGGCGTTCCGGATCGGTTCGCACGTGCTACGCGCGTAGACGACGACGTCACGGTAGCGTCTTCCCTGCCCGTCACGGGTTCCGTCGCCCGGTAGCGGCGGCCACCCCCGCAGCCCGCCTCCTTAGCCCCGAGGAGAGTGCGTCATCAAACCCTCCACCAGCAGCTCCACCGCGGGAACCGCACCCGCCGTCGAGCTCCACGGCATCACCAAACGGTTCCCGGGTGTCGTGGCCAACCACGACATCGACCTCACCGTCCGCCGCGGCACCGTGCACGCCCTGGTCGGCGAGAACGGCGCCGGCAAGTCGACGCTGATGAAGATCCTCTACGGCATGCAGCGCCAGGACGAGGGCACCATCACCGTCGACGGGCGCGCGGTCTCCTTCGGCAGCCCGGCGGACGCCATCGAGTGCGGCATCGGCATGGTCCACCAGCACTTCATGCTCGCCGACAACCTGACCGTCCAGGAGAACATCGTCCTGGGCTCGGAAGGGCTGCACGGCATCGGCGGCGCCGCCCGCCGGAAGATCGCCGAGATCTCCGACGCCTACGGCCTCGGCATCCGCCCGGACGTCCTCGTCGAGGAACTGGGCGTCGCCGACCGGCAGCGCATCGAGATCCTCAAGGTGCTCTACCGCGGCGCCCGCACGCTGATCCTCGACGAGCCCACCGCCGTCCTGGTGCCGCAGGAGGTCGACGCGCTGTTCGACAACCTGCGCGAACTCAAGGCCGAGGGCCTGACGGTGCTGTTCATCTCGCACAAGCTGGGCGAGGTGCTGGACGTCGCCGACGACATCACCGTGATCCGCCGCGGCACCACCGTGGCCGCCGTCAAACCGGACCAGACCACGCCGCGCGAGCTGGCCGAACTGATGGTCGGCAGCGAACTGCCCACCCCGGGCACCGAGGAGTCGACCGTCACCGACGTGCCGATGCTGACCGTCGAGGGCCTGCACCTGAGCGCCACCGACCCGGACGGCGCGGTGCGCACCGTCCTCGACGACGTCTCCCTCACCATCCACAAGGGCGAGGTCCTCGGTGTCGCCGGCGTCGAGGGCAACGGCCAGGCCGAACTCGTCGAGGCCGTGATGGGCATGCGCCGCAGCGACGGCGGCGTCGTCACCCTCGACGGCGAGGACCTCACGCAGGCGCCCACCCGCGAGCGCCGCGAGGGCGGCATCGGCTACATCCCCGAGGACCGGCACCGGCACGGACTGCTGCTGGACTCCCCGCTGTGGGAGAACCGCATCCTCGGGCACGTCACCGAGCACCCCAACAGCTCCAAGGGCGTCCTCGACCTGAAGGCCGCCCGGGCGGACACCGAGCGGATCGTGACCGAGTACGACGTGCGCACCCCGGGCATCGAGGTCACCGCCGCCAGCCTCTCCGGCGGCAACCAGCAGAAGCTGATCGTCGGCCGCGAGATGAGCCACCACCCCAAGCTGCTCATCGCCGCCCACCCCACGCGCGGCGTGGACGTCGGCGCGCAGGCGCAGATCTGGGACCAGATACGCGAGGCCCGCCGCGAGGGCCTGGCCGTCCTGCTCGTCTCCGCCGACCTGGACGAGCTGATCGGGCTCTCCGACACCCTGCGGGTCATGTACCGCGGCCGCCTGGTCGCCGACGCGGACCCGGCCACCATCACCCCGGAGGAGTTGGGCTCCGCCATGACCGGCGCCGCCAGCGGCCACCTCGAGCACGAGACGGGGGGTGCCCGGCCGTGAAGTTCGACAGGAACAAGCTGGTCTTCGGGGTCGCCGCCCCGCTCCTGGCCATCGTCACCGCAGTCGTCATCACCTCGGTGCTGATCCTCATCAACGGCAAGGATCCGTTGCGGGCGTACTGGCTGATGATCGACTTCGGCAGCAAGAGCGACAGCCAGGTCTGGATCATCAACAAGTCCATCCCGTACTACCTCTCGGCGCTCGCCGTCGCCATCGGGTTCCGGATGAACCTGTTCAACATCGGCGTCGACGGCCAGTACCGCATCGCGGCCTTCTTCGCCGCCGTGGTGGGCGGTGCCATGACCCTGCCGGGGATCCTGCAGATCCCGGTCATGATCGTCGTCGCGATGGTCGTCGGCGCGGTCTGGGCCGGCATCGCCGGTGTCCTGAAGGCCAAGCGAGGCGTCAGCGAGGTCGTCACGACGATCATGCTGAACTACATCGCGGGCTCGCTCATCGGCTACTTCCTGCAGGAAGGCCGGCTGGCCGTCCGCGACGGCAACCTCTTCCACACCCCGAACCTGCCGGAGACGGCCCACTTCTTCCTCATCCCGACCACGCCCGACCCGATCTACGGCTTCGTGATCATCGCGGCGCTGGTCGGCGTCGGCTACTGGTTCATGCTCAACCGGACGCGGTTCGGCTTCGACCTGCGTGCCGTGGGCGGCTCGGAGTCGGCGGCCGAGGCCAGCGGCGTGAGCGTGCAGCGCATGGTCGTCACCTCGATGCTCATCTCCGGCGCCGCGGCCGGCCTGGTCGGCATGCCGACGCTGCTGCAGAGCTCCTTCAACTACGGCACGGACTTCCCGGCCGGCATCGGCTTCACCGGCATCGCGCTCGCCCTGCTGGGCCGCAACAACGCGGTCGGCATGGCGTTCGCCGCCCTGCTCTGGGGCTTCCTCGACCGCACCGGAATCTATCTGGAGCTCAACGGCTTCGCCCAGGAGATCGTCGAGGTCATGAAGGGCGTCATCGTGCTGTGCGTCGTCGTCGCCTACGAGATCGTCCGCCGCTACGGGCTGCGCAGACAGCAGCAGAAGGTCGGCGAACAGCTCGCCGCCCAGGCCCGCAAGACCGAGAAGAACGAGACGGCGGAGGTGTCCGCATGAGCACGAACCTCGCCGAGAAGTTCTCCGCGTCCCTGAGCGGTTACGGCAAGGAGAAGAAGGGCCGCCGCAAGCTGTCCTACCCGGTGGTCCTGCTGATCATCGCGGGCGCACTGCTCCTGCTCTCCCTGCTGCGCATGCTGACCGACGTCGACAACCTGACCGGCTCCGGCCAGTACTCCTCCGCGCTCGGGTGGGCCGTCCCCATCGGCCTCGCCGGGCTGGGCGGTCTGTGGTCCGAGCGCTCGGGCGTCATCAACATCGGCCTCGAGGGCATGATGATGCTCGGCAGCTTCGCCGCCGGCTGGATCGGCTGGCAGTACGGCCCGTGGGCCGCCGTCGCCGCGGGCATCATCGGCGGCGCGCTGGGCGGGCTGCTGCACGCCGTGGCCACCGTCACCTTCGGCGTCGACCACATCGTCTCGGGTGTGGCCATCAACATCCTGGCCCTCGGCGTGGTCAAGTTCCTCGCCAAGCTCTGGTTCGCCGCCCCCGGCAGTCACGCCGCCGCCGTCGGAGGCAACGACAAGCAGTCGCCGAGCATCGACGACATGCCGACGTTCACGGTGCCCGGGCTGGGCGACTGGCTCGGCTCGGTCGAGAAGCACAACTGGTTCTTCGTCTCCGACGGCGCCGGCATCCTGCGTGCGGCCGTCGACGACGTCTCCTACGTGACGCTGCTGGCGATCGCCCTCTTTGTCGCCACCTACTTCA
>DASSBO010000560.1:0-12877 GCA_035698655.1 Streptomyces sp. | reverse complement strand
GCATGAGCCGGCACGGCACCGCGACCTGGTCGCCGTGCCGCCGGGCGCGTGCGGTGCCGGTCGGGCCGGCCGTCGTGGGCTGCACCTGTGGTGCTCCTCTCTGGCTGTGTCGGTGTCGGCAACCTAACCGTCGACGAGATTGTTGACAATATGATTGACGAAAAAGTTTTCGGCATCGTCGGGCGGGGACACGGCGGCAGGTAGGCTGCGGCGAGCCGAGGTGTCGTGTGCGAGGAAGGCAGGCAGGGGTGGCGGTCAAGCAGGTCACCGGGCGGTCGGGCCGGGAAGCGGTCTCCGCGGCGGTCCGCGAGGCACTGGCGACGGGCGACATGGTCCCGGGCCAGCGGCTGGTCGAGCAGGAGCTCTCCGAAACCTTCCACGCCACCCGCAGCGCGGTCCGCGAGGCGCTGCAGGACCTGGCCGCCGAGGGGCTGGTCGAACTCGTGCCACGGCGCGGCGCCCGGGTCCGCGTCATCTCGGTCGAGGAGGCCATCCAGATCACCGAGTGCCGCGCGGCGCTGGAGGGGTTGTGCGCCCGCCGGGCCGCCGAGCTCGCCGGCGACGAGGACCGCGAGCGGCTCACGGCGATCGGCGCCGCCATGCGCGAGGCCGTGGACGGCGGCGACCTCGACGGTTACTCGGCGCTCAACCGACAGCTGCACGACCTCCTCGCCCGCGCGGCCGACCAGCAGGTCGCGCAGTCCCTGCTCGACCGGCTCAACGGCCAGATGGTCCGCTACCAGTTCCGGCTCGCGCTGCGCCCCGGTCGCCCGGCGCGGTCCCTGCCGCAGCACCTGGCCATCGTCGACGCGGTCGTGGCCGGCGACCCGCCGGCCGCCGAGGCCGCGGCCCGCGCGCACGTCGAAAGCGTCATCGAGGAACTGCAGGCCACCCCCGCCTGACCGGTCCGCGGCCTGCCCGGGTGCAGGATGGGGGCATGGATCTGCGCGTATTCACCGAGCCCCAGCAGGGAGCGAGCTACGAGACCCTCCTGGCCGTGGCCAAGGCGACCGAGGACCTCGGCTTCGACGCCTTCTTCCGGTCGGATCATTACCTGGCGATGGGGGACTCCGACGGGCTGCCCGGCCCGACCGACGCATGGCTGACCCTGGCCGGCCTTGCCCGGGAGACCCGCCGTATCCGGCTCGGCACCCTGATGACGGCGGCCACCTTCCGGCTGCCCGGGCCGCTGGCCATCCAGGTCGCCCAGGTCGACGCCATGTCCGGCGGCCGTGTCGAGCTCGGCCTGGGTACCGGCTGGTTCGAGGACGAGCACACCGCCTATGGCATCCCCTTCCCGAAGCAGAAGTTCGGGCGCCTGGCGGAGCAGTTGGAGATCGTCACCGGCCTGTGGTCGACGAAGCCCGGTGAACGGTTCGACTTCGACGGCGAGCACTACTCGCTCAAGGACTCGCCCGCGCTGCCCAAGCCCGTGCAGCCCAAGGTCCCCGTCCTGATCGGCGGGCTCGGCGCGCAGCGCACGCCGCGGCTGGCCGCCCGGTTCGCCGACGAGTTCAACCTGCCCTTCGTCTCCGCCGAGAACTCCGGCCGCTACTTCGAACGGGTCCGTGCCGCCGCCGCGGAACGCGGCCGTGCCCGCGACGAGATCGTCATGTCCAACGCGCTGGTCGCCTGCGTCGGCAAGGACGACGCCGAGGTCGCCCGCCGGGCCGCCGCGATCGGCCGCGAGGTGGGCGAGCTGAAGGAGAACGGTCTCGCGGGCACCCCGGCCGAGGTCGTCGACAAGATCGGCCGCTACCAGCAGGTGGGCACCTCGCGGATCTACCTCCAGCTGCTCGACGTGCACGACCTGGACCACCTGGAGCTGATCTCCTCGCAGGTGCAGGCGCAGCTGCGGTGAGTGCCGCCCCGTCGTTGCAGGACGCGCTCGCCCGCGGGCCGCTCGTCCTGGACGGCGGGCTGTCCAACCAGCTCGAGGCGCAGGGCTGCGACCTGAGCGACGCGTTGTGGTCCGCCCGGTTGCTCGCCGACGACCCGGGGCAACTGACCGCCGCCCACCGGGCGTACGTGGACGCCGGGGCACGGGTGCTCATCACGAGCAGCTACCAGGCGTCCTTCGAGGGTTTCGCACGGCGCGGCCTCGACCGTGCGCAGGCCGCCGGGATGTTCCGCCGCAGCGTGGCGGCCGCCCGCGCCGCCGCCGGGGAGCAGCCGGTGTGGGTGGCCGCCTCCGTCGGCCCCTACGGCGCCGTCCAGGCGGACGGCGGCGAGTACCGCGGCCGGTACGGGCTGAGCGTCACCGCACTGGAGCGCTTCCACCGGCCGCGGATCGAGGCGCTGGTCGCCGCGGCCCCGGACGTGCTGGCGCTGGAGACCGTGCCGGACGCCGACGAGGCCGAGGCGCTGCTGCGCGCGGCCCAGGGCTGCGGCACCCCCGTGTGGCTCAGCTACACGATCAGCGGCGCCACGACGCGGGCCGGCCAGCCGCTGGCCGACGCGTTCGCCGTCGCGGCCGGCAACGACCAGGTGCTCGCCGTCGGCGTCAACTGCTGCACCGCACAGGACGCCGACGCGGCGATCGATGTCGCCGCCCGCGTCACCGGTAAGCCCGTCGTCGTCTATCCCAACAGCGGCGAAACATGGGACGCCGCACGCCACCGCTGGCAGGGCGAGCCGACCTTCGACCCGGGCCGTGCCCGCGCCTGGGCGGCGCGCGGCGCCCGGCTGATCGGGGGCTGCTGCCGCGTCGGCCCCGGCCTGGTGGCATCCCTGGCGGCAGAACTGGAAAACCGCTAGGTCAACGGGATTTCACCGGGCGATACTCGCTCACGTGTTCCTGACGCTCACCACCACCGGCACCGCCGAACGTCCCGCCACCGACCTCGGGTTCCTGCTGCACAAGCATCCCGACAAGGCGCAGGCGTTCAGCACCTCCTGCGGCCCTGCCCACGTCTTCTACCCCGAGGCGGACGAGCAGCGCTGCACCGTCGCGCTGCTGCTGGAGGTCGACCCCGTCGCGCTCGTGCGCCGCGGCAAGGGCAAGGGACGCGGCGGCGCACCCGACTCCGCGCTCGCCCGGTACGTCAACGACCGCCCCTACGCGGCCTCGTCACTGCTCGCCGTTGCGCTGAGCAGCGTCTTCCGCAGCGCGCTCGCCGGCCACTGCAGGAACCGGCCCGAACTGCCCGGGCGGCGGCTGCCGCTGCACGTCGAGGTGCCCGCGCTGCCCGCCCGCGGCGGCCCCGACCTGGTCCGCCGCCTCTTCGAGCCGCTGGGCTGGTCGGTGCAGGCCACGCCGGTGCCGCTGGATGAGAACTTTCCCGACTGGGGCGACTCCCGGTACGTGCGGCTGACCCTGGACGGCGAACAGCGCGTCTCCGACGCGCTGCGCCAGCTCTACGTCCTGCTGCCGGTGCTCGACGGCGCCAAGCACTACTGGGTCACCGCCGACGAGGTCGACAAACTGCTCCGCGCCGGCGAGGGCTGGCTGGAGGACCACCCCGAGCAGCACGTCATCGCCGGGCGCTACCTGGCCCGCCGCGGAGCGCTGACCCGGCAGGCCCTTCAGCGCCTGGAGCTGGCCCGGCTCGCCGAGTCCGACGACGCCGCACCCGAGCAGTTCGACGACGCCGTGCCCGGCGACGACGAACCGGACCGGGACCAGGCGAAGGAGCGCCACGTCTCGCTGGCCGAGCACCGACGCGAGGCCATCCTGGCCGCGCTGCACGACAGCGCCGCGGCCACCGTCCTCGACCTGGGCTGCGGCGAGGGACGGCTCGTCGCCACGCTGCTGAAGGACCACCGGTTCACGCACGTCACCGGCGTGGACGTGTCGATGCGTGCCCTGCACACTGCGCGCCGCAAGCTGCGTCTGGAGAGGATGGGCGAGCGGCAGGCGTCGCGGGTGACCCTGCTGCAGGGCTCCCTCACCTACACCGACAGCCGGCTCAAGGGCGCCGACGCCGCCGTCCTCAGCGAGGTCGTCGAACACCTCGACCCGCCGCGCCTGCCGGCCCTGGAGCACGCCGTGTTCGCCGCCGCCCGCCCGGGCACGGTCGTGGTGACCACTCCGAACGCCGAGTACAACGTGCGCTGGGAGACCCTGCCCGCAGGCCACGTCCGGCACCGCGACCACCGCTTCGAGTGGACGCGGCAGGAGTTCCACGACTGGGCCGAACGCGTCGCCGCCCGGCACGGCTACCAGGTGACGTTCCGGCCCGTCGGCGACGACGACCCCGAGGTCGGCCCGCCCACCCAGCTCGCCCTGTTCCGCCGGCTCGAGAAGGAGACCGCCGCATGACCGCCCGCTCCCTCGCCGTCCCCGACCTGTCGCTGGTCGTGCTGATCGGCACCACCGGCGCGGGCAAGTCCACCTTCGCCCGCCGCCACTTCCTGCCCACCGAGGTCGTCTCCTCCGACGTGTGCCGCGGCCTGGTCTCCGACGACGAGAACGACCAGCGCGCCACCCCCGAGGCATTCGAGTTGCTGCACTACATCGCCGGCAAGCGGCTGGCCGGCGGCCGGCTCACCGTCGTGGACGCCACCAACGTGCAGCCCGACGCCCGGCGGCAACTGGTCGCGCTGGCCCGCGAGTACGACGTGCTGCCCGTCGCGATCGTCCTCGACGTGCCCGAGGCGGTGTGCGCCGAGCGCAACGCCGGCCGTGCGGACCGCGCCGGACTGCCCGCGCACGTGCTGCCCAAGCAGCGCCGCGAACTGCGCCGGTCGCTGCGTGGCCTGGAGCGCGAGGGCTTCCGCAAGGTGCACCTGCTGCGCGGCACGGAGGAGGCCGAGGCCGCCACGATCGTGCGCGAACCCCGCTACAACGACCTGCGCCACGTCACCGGACCGTTCGACCTCGTCGGCGACGTGCACGGCTGCCGCGCCGAGCTGGAGACGCTGCTGACCGGCCGGCTCGGCTATGTCCTGGAGCGGGACGAGGCCGGCCGGGCGGTCGGGGCCCGGCACCCCGAGGGCCGCACCGCCGTGTTCGTCGGCGACCTGGTCGACCGCGGCCCGGACAGCCCGGGCGTGCTGCGCCTGGTGATGGGCATGGTCGCCGCCGGCACCGCGCTGTGCGTGCCGGGCAACCACGAGAACAAGCTCGGCCGCCACCTCAAGGGCCGCAAGGTCACCCGCAGCCACGGCCTCGCCGAGACCGTCGAGCAGCTGGAGAAGGCGGAGACCGAAGACCCCGGCTTCACCGCGCGAGTACAGGCGTTCGTCGCCTCGCTGGTCAGCCACTACGTGCTGGACGGCGGGCAGCTCGTGGTCTCCCACGCCGGCCTGCCGGAGAAGTACCACGGCCGTACCTCGGGCCGGGTCCGCGCGCACGCCCTGTACGGCGACACCACCGGAGAGACCGACGAGTTCGGGCTGCCGGTGCGCTACCCGTGGGCCGAGGACTACCGCGGCCGGGCTGCCGTCGTCTACGGCCACACGCCGGTGCCGCGCGCGTCGTGGGTGAACAACACCGTGTGCCTGGACGCCGGTTGCGTCTTCGGCGGCGCGCTGACCGCGCTGCGCTGGCCCGAGCGCGAACTGCTCGACGTCCCGGCCGAGCAGGTCTGGTACGAGCCGGTGCGCCCGCTTGCCTCCGACGCGCCCGGCGGGGCGGACGGCCGTCCGCTGGACCTGACGGACGTGCAGGGCCGCCGCATCGTCGAGACGCGGCACGCCGGACGGGTCTCGGTGCGCGAGGAGAACGCGGCCGCCGCCCTGGAGGTGATGAGCCGCTTCGCGCTCGCACCCGGCCTGGTGCCGTACCTGCCGCCGACGATGGCGCCGTGCGCCACCTCCCGCGAGGACGGCTACCTGGAGCACCCGGCCGAGGCCTTCGCCGGCTACCGCGAGGACGGCGTGCAGCACGTGGTGTGCGAGGAGAAGCACATGGGCTCCCGCGCGGTCGCCCTGGTGTGCCGGGACGCGGAGGTCGCACGGAAGCGGTTCGAGGCCGTCGGCGACGTGCCGGGCGCGCTGTACACCCGCACCGGCCGGCCGTTCCTCGACGACGACGCCCGCACCGGGGAGCTCCTGCAGCGGGTCGGCGCGGCCGTCGGCGCCGCCGGGTTGTGGGAGGAGCTGGCCACCGACTGGCTGCTGCTGGACGCCGAGCTGATGCCGTGGTCGCTGAAAGCGGGCGGCCTGCTGCGCGACCAGTACGCGGCCGTCGGCGCCGCCGCCGGGGCGGTGCTGCCGGGTGCGCTGGACGCGCTCGGTGCCGCCGCGGCGCGGGGCGTGGACCTCGGCGACCTGGCGGACCGGCAGCGCTCCCGCGCCGCCGACGCCCGCGCCTTCACCGACGCCTACCGTCGGTACTGCTGGCCGGTCGACGGCCTGGACGGCGTCCGGCTGGCCCCGTTCCAGCTGCTCGCCGCCCAGGGCCGCAGCCTGGCCGCCGTGCCGCACGCGGAGCAACTGGCCTGGACCGACCGGATCGTGGCGGCCGAGGAGCCGCACCCGGCCGGCCGTGCCGGGCTGCTCGCTCCCACCCGCCGGCTGTTCGTGGACACCCACGACGAGGAGTCCGTCGCCGAGGGCGTGCGGTGGTGGCTTCAGCTGACCGGCGCCGGCGGAGAGGGCATGGTCGTCAAGCCCGCCGAGGCGTACGTGCGCGGGGAGAACGGCCGGCTGGTGCAGCCGGGAGTGAAGGTGCGCGGCCGCGAGTACCTGCGGATCATCTACGGCCCCGAGTACACCCGGGAGGAGAACCTGGCCCGGCTGCGGGTGCGCCACCTGGGGCACAAGCGCTCCCTCGCACAGCGGGAGTACGCGCTCGGCCTCGAGGCGCTGGACCGGCTGGCCGGCGGCGAGCCGCTGTGGCGGGTGCATGAGGCGGTATTCGCCGTACTCGCCCTGGAATCGGAGCCCGTCGACCCGCGCCTTTAGCGGAAATTCTCGTGTGATTGACCGGGCGGTGGCCGCCCTGCTCGTTCAGGATGGGGACATGGGATTCCATGTCGACTCCGAGGCCGGGCGGCTCCGCCGCGTCATCCTGCACCGGCCCGATCTCGAGCTCAAAAGGCTCACCCCCTCGAACAAGGACGATCTCCTGTTCGACGACGTTCTCTGGGTGCGCCGTGCCCGGCAGGAGCACGACGCGTTCGCCGACGCACTGCGTGACCGCGGCATCCAGGTCCACCTCTTCGACGACCTGCTGACCGAGAGCCTGGCTCTCCCCGAGGCCCGGAAGCTGGTGCTGGACCGGGTCTTCGACGAGCGGGAGTACGGGCCGCTGGCCACCGACCACCTGCGCGCCGCCTTCGACGCGCTGTCCACCACGGAGCTGGCGGAGGCGCTGGTCGGCGGCATGACCAAGCGCGAGTTCCTCGACCACCATCCGGAACCCACCTCGGTGCGTTTCCACGTGATGGACCTGGACGACTTCCTGCTCGCGCCGCTGCCCAACCACATCTTCACCCGCGACACCTCCGCGTGGGTCTACGACGGCGTGTCGATCAACGACATGCGCTGGCCGGCCCGGCGCCGCGAGACGGTGCACTTCGAGGCGATCTACCGGCACCACCCGCTGTTCACCGCGAACGACTTCCACGTGTGGTCCGAGGGGCAGGGCGCCTACCCGTCGACCATCGAGGGCGGCGACGTGCTGGTGATCGGAGGCGGCGCGGTGCTGGTGGGGATGAGCGAGCGGACGACGCCGCAGGCCGTGGAGACGCTGGCGCGCGGGCTGTTCGCCGCCGGGTCGGCGACCAGCATCGTGGCGCTGGACATGCCCAAGCGGCGGGCGTTCATGCACCTGGACACCGTGCTGACGATGATCGACGGGGACACCTTCACCCAGTACGAGGGCCTGGGCATGCTGCGCTCCTACACCATCGAGCCCGGCGGCGGCCCGCAGGACCTGAAGGTCACCGACCACCCGCCGGAGCACATGCACCGGGCGATGGCGGCCGCGCTCGGCCTGGACCGGATCCGGGTGCTGACCGCCGTCCAGGACGTGCACGCCGCCGAGCGGGAGCAGTGGGACGACGGCTGCAACGTGCTGGCCGTCGAACCCGGCGTGGTGCTGGCCTACGAGCGCAACGTCACCACGAACACGTTCCTGCGCAAGCAGGGCATCGAGGTGGTGGAGATCCCCGGCAGCGAGCTGGGCCGCGGCAGGGGCGGGCCGCGCTGCATGAGCTGCCCCGTGGAGCGCGACGCCGTGGACTGATGCGGGCGCCGTGCACGTGGGGGTATGTATAAGGATTCAAAAGTTCGTATACAATTCCAAGCCGCACGTTGTACGCGACCGAGGAGCCCTCTCATGGCGACTGACCTCACGGGCCGCCACTTCCTCAAGGAGGTGGACTTCACCCCCGAGGAGTTCCGCTGGCTGATCGACCTGGCAGCCGAGCTCAAGGCGGCACGGAAGGCCGGCACGGAACGGCAGCGGCTGCGCGGCCGCCGCATCGCCCTGATCTTCGAGAAGGCCTCCACCCGCACCCGCTGCGCGTTCGAGGTGGCCGCCGCCGACCAGGGGGCGGCCACCACCACGCTCGACCCGGACGGCTCGCACATCGGGTACAAGGAGTCCGCCCGCGACACCGCCCGCGTGCTGGGGCGGATGTACGACGCGATCGAGTTCCGCGGCAGCGCCCAGGCCACCGTCGAGGAACTGGCCGCCCACGCCGGGGTGCCCGTCTACAACGGGCTGACCGACGACTGGCACCCCACCCAGATGCTCGCCGACGTGCTCACCATGACCGAGCACTCCGCAGGGCCGCTGCACGAGATCTCCTACGCCTACCTGGGTGACGCCCGCTCCAACATGGGCAACTCCTACCTGGTCACCGGGGCGCTGCTGGGCATGGACGTACGGATCGCCGCCCCGGAGGCGCTGTGGCCCGAGCCGGCCGTCGTCGCCCGCGCCGAGGCGCTCGCCGCCCGTACCGGTGCGCGCCTCACCCTCACCGAGGACGTCGCCGAGGGCGTGCGCGGGGCGGACTTCGTCGCCACCGACGTGTGGGTCTCGATGGGCGAGCCCGAGGAGGTGTGGGCGGAGCGCATCGAACTGCTGCGGCCCTACGCCGTCACGGCCGACGTGCTGCGCGCGACCGGGAAGCAGGACGTGCGGTTCCTGCACTGCCTGCCGGCCTTTCACGACCTGGGCACCGCCGTCGCCCGGAAGATCCACGACCGGCACGGGCTCGAGTACCTCGAGGTCAGCGACGAGGTCTTCGAGTCCAAGCACTCCCTGGTCTTCGACGAGGCGGAGAACCGGCTGCACACCATCAAGGCGGTGCTCGTCGCCACGCTCGCGGACGGCTGACCCCGGGCCGGACGTCGGCGGGCTCTATCGCGTCCTGGTGACGACGGTCACGAACTGGTGATACTTTCGGCGTGCAGGCGCAGCGCAGGCGCAGTGCCGCGCACCGACGTCGTCCGCCGACCGAGGAGAGCCCGATGAGCCCGTTCACCGGTTCCGCCCGCCCCACCGGGCGCTGGGAGCACATCAAGGTCACCGAGGAGGACGGCGTCGTCGGCGTCACCCTCGCCAGGCCCGACAAGCTCAACGCACTCACCTTCGAGGCCTACGCCGACCTGCGTGACCTGCTGGCCGAGCTGTCCCGCGAGCGCGGCCGCGCCCGCGCCCTGGTGCTCAGCGGGGAGGGCCGCGGATTCTGCTCCGGAGGCGACGTCGAGGAGATCATCGGCGAGACCCTGTCCTTCGACACCGGCCGGCTGCTCGACTTCAACCGGATGACCGGGCAGGTCGTCCGGGCGATCCGCGAGGCTCCCTTCCCCGTCGTCGCCGCGGTGCACGGCGTCGCCGCCGGCGCCGGCGCCGTCCTCGCGCTCGCCTCCGACTTCCGCGTCGCCGACCCGACCGCGAAGTTCGCCTTCCTCTTCACCAAGGTCGGCCTGTCCGGCGGCGACATGGGCGCCGCCTACCTGCTGCCGCGCGTCGTCGGCCTCGGCCACGCCACCCGCATCCTGATGCTCGGCGAGCCGGTGCGGGCCCCCGAGGCCGAACGGATCGGGCTGATCAGCGTCCTGGCCGAGGAGGGCGAGGTCCACGAGCGGGCCGCCGCGCTCGCCCGCACCCTCGCCGACGGGCCCGCGCTCGCCCACGCCCAGACCAAGGCGCTGCTCACCGCCGAACTCGACATGCCGCTGGCCGCCGCCGTCGAAATGGACGCCAACACCCAGGCGCTGCTGATGAACAGCGACGACTACGCCGAGTTCCACGCCTCCTTCACCGAGAAGCGCACGCCCAAGTGGCAGGGGAGGTGAGGCAGGTGAGCATGCGCATCGCCGTCATCGGCGGCGGGCCCGGCGGCCTCTACACCGCCGCTCTCTGCAAGCGACTCGACCCCGCCCGCGAGATCACCGTCTTCGAACGCAACGCCCCCGATGACACCTTCGGCTTCGGCGTCGTCCTCTCCGACGAGACCGCCGGCGGCATCGAACAGGCCGACCCCGCCGTCTTCGCCGCGCTGCAGGACGAGTTCGTGCGCTGGGACGACATCGAGATCGTCCACCGGGGACGCACCCTCGTCTCCGGCGGGCACGGCTTCTCCGCCCTCAGCCGGCGACGGCTGCTCGCCGTCCTGCACGAGCGCTGCCGCGAACTCGGCGTCGACCTCCGCTTCCGCACGCCCGCCCCGCCGGCCGCCGAACTCGCCGGCGAATACGACCTGGTCGTCGCAGCCGACGGCGTGCACAGCGCCACCCGAGAGGCACACGCCGATGCCTTCGGGCCGCACCTGACCACACACGACTGCCGTTACATCTGGCTCGCCGCCGACTTCGCCCTCGACGCCTTCCGCTTCGAGATCGCCGAGACCGAGCACGGCGTCATGCAACTGCATGCCTACCCCTACTCGGGCGGCGAGTCGACCGTCATCGTCGAGATGCGCGAGGAGGTGTGGCAGGCCGCCGGCCTCGACCGGATGGACGAGGACGCCTCCGCCGCCTACTGCGCCAAGCTGTTCCCCGAGACGCTCGGCGGGCGGTCGCTGCGCGGCAACAACTCGCAGTGGATCGCCTTCCGTACCGTCGTCAACGACCGCTGGGCGCACGGCAACACCGTGCTGCTCGGCGACGCCGCCCACACCGCGCACTTCTCCATCGGCTCCGGAACGAAGCTCGCAGTCGAGGACGCGCTCGCGCTGGCCGCCTGCCTGCAGGAACAGCCCACCCTCACCGACGCGCTGGCCGCCTACGAGGCCGAGCGCCGCCCCGTCGTCACCTCCACACAGCGCGCGGCCCGCGCCAGCCTGGAGTGGTTCGAGGACCTGGCGACCTACGTCGACCAGCCGCCACACCGGTTCGCCTTCAACCTCCTCACCCGCAGCCGCCGCGTCACCCACGACAACCTGCGGCTGCGCGACGCCGTGTTCGTGCGGGCGGTGGAGGCGGAGGCGGGCGTGCCCGAGGGCACGCCGCCGATGTTCACGCCCTTCCGGCTCGGTCCGCTGCAGCTGCGCAACCGGGTCGTCGTCTCCGCCATGGACATGTACTCGGCCGAGGACGGTCTGCCCGGCGACTTCCACCTCGTCCACCTCGGCTCGCGCGCCCTGGGCGGCGCCGGACTGGTGATGACGGAGATGGTGTGCGTCTCGCCCGAAGGCCGCATCACCCCCGGCTGCACCGGACTGTGGAACGAGGCGCAGGAGGCCGGCTGGCGCCGCGTCACCGACTTCGTGCACGCGCAGGCGCCGGGGACGGCGATCGGTGTGCAGCTCGGGCACTCCGGACGCAAGGGGTCGACCAAGCTGATGTGGGAGGGCATCGACGAGCCGCTGCCCGACGGCAACTGGCCGCTCGTTGCGCCGTCCGCGCTGCCGTACCGGGCAGACAGCCAGGTGCCGCGCGAGCTGGGTCGCGCCGATCTCTCCTCCCTCCGGGAGGAGTTCGCGCAGGCAGCCCGCCGGGCCGCCCGCGCCGGATTCGACGTGCTCGAACTGCACTGCGCGCACGGCTACCTGCTCTCCAGCTTCCTCTCGCCGCTCACCAACCGGCGCACCGACGCCTACGGCGGCGACCTGGAAGGGCGGATGCGCTTCCCGCTGGAGGTGCTGGACGCCGTGCGCGAGGCGTGGCCCGACGACCGTGCGCTCACCGTCCGTATCTCCGCCACCGACTGGGCCGAGGGCGGCACCTCGCGTGCCGACTCCCTCGCCATCGCACGGGCCCTGGTCGAGCACGGCGCCGACGCGATCGACGTCTCCACCGGCCAGGTCGTCTCCGAGGAGCGCCCCGACTTCGGGCGCTCCTACCAGGCGCCCTACGCCGACCGGATCCGCAACGCGCTGGGCGTGCCCGTCATCGCCGTCGGGGCGATCTCGTCCTGGGACGACGTCAACTCGCTGCTGCTGGCCGGGCGGGCAGACCTGTGCGCGCTGGCCCGCCCTCACCTGTACGACCCGCACTGGACGCTGCACGCGGCCGCCGACCAGGACTACACCGGCCCGGGCGCGCCCTGGCCGCTGCCGTACCGGGCCGGCAGCCGCAAGCCCCCGACGGGCCGGACCGACGCTCCCAAGCAGCGCCTGTCCCTGTGACGCGGCGCTAGCCGGCCTGCATGTCCTTGACGAACACGAGGCCGTCGACGTCGGCCAGATGGGCCGGGTCGAGCGGGGCGTAGCCGAACCAGGCGGACTCGCGGGGCGCGGGCGGCGTGTCGCCGAGTGCGGCGGCCAACTCGCGGGGATCGACGAGGCGGCGGTCCTGGGGGAGCGCGTACAACCGCCCCTCGACGGTGCTCGGCGGCGGGGTGTCCACCCCCTGGTGCCGGATCGTGCCGAGTGACGTGTGCAGGAAGGCGTACTCCTCGCCGAGGCGGGCGCTGACGAGTGCGCCTGCGCTCCACCACTCCAGCAGCGGGTGGTCCCACATGCGCATCGTGCTCTGCGGCCGCTGCAGGTGACTGTTGTGCGCGAAGGCCAGCACGGGTCCGCGCTCGGCGAGA
>DASSBO010000559.1:0-2336 GCA_035698655.1 Streptomyces sp. | reverse complement strand
AGCTGGATCTGCACCGTGGACGGGTTGACCGCGTTCACCGACTTGACCATGGCCAGCTCCGAGGCCCGGGCCGACTTCGGGTCGGTCAGGTAGTGCTCGAGGGTGGTCTTCACCGCGTCGGCGTTGAAGCCGGTGCCGTCGTTGAACTCGACGCCCTGGCGAAGCTTGATCGTGTAGGTCTTGCCGTCGTTGCTGACCTGCGGCATCGAGGCGGCGAGCTGGGGCACGATCTGGGTGTTCGGCCCCACGTCGTACAGCTTCTCGCACATGTTCGCGAACACGATGCGGCCGACGTACGTCGCGGCGACGGTCGGGTCAAGCGCGTCCGGGGCCTCGGCGAGGCCGACGGTCAGGGTGCCGCCGCTCTGCACCTTGCCGCTGCCACTGCCGCTGCTGCCCGCGTCGTTGGCGGGGCTGGTGCCCGCGGGCTGGCTGCAGGCGGTGGCCGCGAGGCCGAGGGTGGTGACGAGGGCCAGGATGGCCGAGAGGCGCCGGCGGCGGGCCGGGATCGCCGGGCGGCGCCGGCGGGGGGCTATGCCGGACATCGATGCTCCTTGGGGTTTCTGGGGTATGCAAGGGGCGGCAGGGGTGGGGGATTTTTGCGGGTTTGTACGCGGGCAGCCGCCCGTTGCGCATGGGAAAGCCGCCATGGGTGGGTGTTTGGGACCGAGATGTCATCCGGAGACGGAAAACAGCAAACTGTAAACAGTTTGCCGTGTCAAGACCCCTTCTCCCGATCGGTCGCCTTGCATGCGCGTTGCGCGCAGTGGGTTGCGCGTTTCACGCAGCAGGGTCTACCGTCCCCCGGACGGCGGCCGCGTCTCGGGTCGGCCGCCCCAGATCGTGCGGAGGTAGCGTGTGAACATCCCGATCAAGCGAACCGTCGAACGGGTGCCCGGCGGCATGATGATCGTCCCGCTCCTCATCGGAGCGGCGATCAACACGGTCGCGCCGAAGACCCCGGACTTCTTCGGCTCCTTCACCGGCGCACTCTTCAGCGACGGCGCGCTCCCCATCCTCGCGGTGTTCTACGTCTGCATGGGCGCCACGATCGAGGTGCGCCAGACGCCGTACATCGTGAAGAAGGGCGGCGCGCTGTTCCTGACCAAGGTGCTCGTCGCGGTCGCCATCGGCGTGGTGCTCGGCCGCTTCCTCGGTGAGACCCCGGTCAGCTCCGGGTTCTTCGCCGGCATCTCCACGCTGGCCGTGGTGGCCGCCTTCAACGACACCAACGGCGGCCTCTACATGGCACTGATGGGCCAGTTCGGCAAGGGTGAGGACGTCGGTGCGTACTCGATCATGAGCATCGAGTCCGGGCCGTTCCTGACCATGCTGACACTGGGCGCTGCGGGGCTCTCCGCCTTCCCGTGGCAGGCGCTGCTGGGCGCCGTCCTGCCGCTGCTGGTCGGCCTCGTGCTGGGCAACCTGGACCACCAGCTGCGCGGGTTCCTGGGCGCCGCGGTGCCGGTGATGATCCCGTTCTTCGCCTTCTCGCTGGGCGCGGGCATCGACCTGTCGAGCATCTGGCGCACCGGAGTGCTGGGCATCCTGCTGGGCCTGGTCGTCGTGGTGGTGACCGGTGCGTTCCTGTTCGGCGCCGACAAGGTCACCGGCGGGACGGGGACCGCAGGGTTCGCCGCCGCGTCGACCGCGGGCAACGCCGCGGCGGTGCCGGCCATCGTGGCGGCCGCCAACCCGGCCTACCAGCCGGCCGCCGCCCAGGCGACCCTGCTGGTCGCCACCAGCGTCGTGGTCACCGCGGTGTGCGTGCCGTTCCTCACCGCCTGGTGGGCACGCCGGATCGGCGTGCCCGACGCCACGGCCAGCGACGCGGCGGCCCTGGCCGAGTCCGGTGCGACCACCGATCCCGCCGCGCCGGCGGGGCGGCCGGAGGGCGCGCTTGCCGCCGAGGGGCAGGGTGCATGACGCAGAGCCCGACCGGGACCGCTGCCGGTGAGGTCGTCGAGGCCCTCGTGGTCGCCGACGACCTCACCGGCGCAGCCGACACCGCGGTGGCCTTCGCCGCGGCGGGTCTGCCCACCCAGGTGGCCTTCGCCGGGACGCAGGGGGCCCACCGCGGGCAGGCGCACCGTGCGCCGGCGGTGCTGGCCCTGGACACGGACTCGCGCCGCCGGACGGCACGGGACGCGGCAGCCGCCGTGACCGCCGCGCTGCGCGCCGCGCCACCGGCTCGGCTGCGGATGAAGAAGGTCGACTCCACGCTGCGCGGCAACATCGGCGTCGAGACGACCGCCGCCCTCGACGCGCTCGGCTGCGGCCTGGCGCTCTGCGCACCGGCCTTCCCGGAGGCCGGGCGGCAGACCCGCGACGGAGTG
>DASSBO010000558.1:0-5498 GCA_035698655.1 Streptomyces sp. | reverse complement strand
CGCCCCGTTCATCGCCGCACTGCTCGTGCACGCCGACGGGGGCGATCCGTGGCTGCTCACCGGTTACATGGCACTCTCGGGAATCGTCACCGCCGTGTGCACCTACCTGCTGAAGGAGACCGCGCCCCGCGCGATCCGGCGCAAGGAAGCGCGCAAGGGAACCGGCGGCGGGGACGCCGGGGCTCCGTTCGATGTCGCCTACGCAGAGGGGTAGTAAGTGTCCGACCACGTGCTCTGTCTCGGGGAGGCCATGGTGCTGGTCACGCCGCCGCAGGGGGAACGGCTGGCCACCGCCCGCGACGCGGCGGTCCGGGTCGCCGGCGCCGAGGCGACGGTGGCCCAGTACCTGGCCGACCTGGGACACCGGGTCTCGTGGGCGAGCCGGGTGGGCGACGACCCGCTCGGCGAACGGGTGCTGACGGAGGTCGCCCGGCCCGGCGTCGACGTGCGCCTGGTCGAGCGGGACCCGTCGGCACCCACGGGGGTCTACTTCAAGGACCCCGCGCCCGAGGGGACGTCCGTCCACTACTACCGGTCCGGGTCCGCCGCCTCCCGCATGACGCCCGGCTACCTGGACCGGCTGCCGCTGCAGACGGCCCGCCTGGTCCACGTCTCCGGAATCACGCCCGCCCTGTCCGCGAGCTGCGCTCAGACGACCGCCGCGCTCTTCGCACGGGCCCGGGCGGCAGGCGTCCCGTGCTCCTTCGACGTCAACCACCGCCCCGCGCTGTGGAGCGCACGGCAAGCGGCGAAGCCGCTGCTGGAGCTGGCGCGGCAGGCGGACGTCGTGTTCGTCGGCCTGGACGAGGCGCAGACGGTGTGGGGCGCGCCCGCCCCCTCCGACGTGCGCGACCTGGTCGGCGGCCGGTCCGAGGTCGTGGTGAAGGACGCCGACGTCGGCGCGACGCTGTTCGCACCGGACGCGCCCGACGGGACGTTCGTCCCGGCCGAGCAGGTCGAGGTGGTCGAACCGGTCGGCGCGGGCGACGCGTTCGCCGCCGGCTACCTCTCCGCCAGGCTGCGCGGCGCCGCCCCCGCCGAACGGCTGCGGCTGGGGCACCGCGCCGCCGCGTTCGCCCTCGGCTCGGTCGGGGACCACGCGGACGCAACAGCGCTGCGCCCTGCCGAAGGAGCGGCACGGTGAGCCAGACCGTCGAACGGGCCATCCAGGTCATGGAGATGCTCAGCGAGGGCCCGCAGCATCCGGCGTCCGTCGCCGACCGGCTGGGCGTGCACCGGACCACGGCGCTGCGGCTGCTGCAGGACCTGTGCCAGGGCGGCCTGGCCCGCAAGCGGGAGGACGGCGCGTTCGCCGTCGGCTACCGGCTGGCCGGGCTGGCGCACGCGGCGCTGGAACAGTTCGACCTGCGGGCCATCGCCCATCCTTTCCTGGGCGAACTCGCCCGCAAGCTGCGGTTGACGGTGCACATCGCCACCGTGGAGAACGGCCGGGTCATCTACGTCGACAAGATCGAACCGCCGGGGACGGTGCGGCTGTACTCGCAGATCGGCAAGCCGGTGGTGCTGCACAGCTCCGGCGTCGGCAAGGCCATCGTGGCGTTCATGCCGGAGCGCGAGCGCGACGCGCTGCTGGACGGCTACGTCTACGACCGGTTCACGGACACGACGGTGACGTCCGCCGGGGCGTTCGCCGCCCGGCTGGACGAGGCGCGGGCGCGTGGCTGGGCCGAGGACGACGGCGAGTACGAGTCGTTCGTCAACTGTGTGGCCGTGCCGGTGCGGGACGGCACCGGCACCGTGCGCACGGCGCTGTCCGTCACCGCGCTGAAGGCGCAGACCGACCTGCCCGCGCTGCGGCGGCAGATGCCGGCGATCCGGCACACCGCGCAAGCGATCTCCCGAGCACTGGGGTGGACACAATGACCTCATCCGACCGGCCCGACGACCTGTTCGCGGCACACTTCGACGCGCTGCCGCTGATGGCGATCCTGCGCGGTTTCGACGTGGCCCGCACGGTCGAGATCAGCCGCCGCGCCTGGGACGTGGGCATCACACTGGTCGAGGTGCCCGTGCAAGGCGACACCGCCGTGGCCGCGCTGCGTGCCGCCGTCGAGGCCGGCGCCGAGCGCGGCGCCGTGGTGGGCGCCGGGACCGTGACCACCCCGGAGCGGGTACGGAAAGCGGCGGCGGCCGGCGCGCGGTTCACCGTCGCGCCCGGGTTCGCGCCCGAGGTCGCGCGGGCCTCTGTCGAGGCCGGGCTGCCGCACCTGCCGGGCGTGGCGACGCCGTCGGAGGTGCAGCGGGCGCTGGCCGCCGGATTCGGCTGGCTGAAGGCTTTTCCCGCCGCGCAGTTGGGCGCCGACTGGGTGCGGGCGATGCACGGCCCGTTCCCCGAGGCGCGGTTCGTCGCCACGGGCGGCATGGGCCTCGGCAACGCCGAGGCGTTCCTCGACGCGGGTGTCCGTGCCGTCGCGCTCGGATCGGCGCTGTCCGACCCGGCGCAGTACGCGCGGCTGCCCGAACTGGTCGAGGCGGTACAGGAACGACGAAAGGCAGACCGTTGAAGATCGTCGCGCTGGAGACCTTCTCCGTCGCACCCCGCTGGCTCTTCCTGGCCGTGCGCACCGACGAGGGCGTCACGGGGTGGGGCGAGCCGGTGGTGGAGGGCCGTTCGGCGACGGTCGCCGCGGCCGTGGAGGAACTGTCCGACTACCTGGTCGGGAAGGACCCCTTCCGCATCGAGGACCACTGGCAGGTGCTGACGAAGGGCGGCTTCTACCGGGGCGGCCCGGTGCTCTCCTCGGCCGTCGCCGGCATCGACCAGGCCCTGTGGGACATCAAGGGCAAGGCACTGGGCGTGCCGGTGCACGAGCTGCTCGGCGGCGCGGTCCGCGACCGGATGCGGACCTACTCGTGGATCGCCGGCGACGAACCGGACCGCGTCGCCGACCACGCGCGCGAGCGCATGGAGCAGGGTTTCGACGCGGTCAAGATGAACGGCACCGGGCGGGTGCGGGCGCTGGAGTCGAAGGCCGAACTGGACCGCCTGGCCGGCCGGGTGGCGGCCGTGCGAGAGGCGATCGGTGACGAGGCGGACATCGCGGTCGACTTCCACGGACGGGTCTCCCCCGCGCTGGCCCGCGAGGCGTGCCGGCTGCTGGAGCCTTTGCATCCGCTGTTCGTCGAGGAGCCGATCGTCCCGGAGCTCACCGCGGACTTCGCGCGGATCTGCGCCTCGACGACCGTCCCGATCGCGACCGGCGAACGGCTCTACTCCCGCTGGGACTTCCGCGACCTGCTCGGCTCCGGCATCGCCGTCGCCCAGCCGGACCTCTCCCACGCGGGCGGCATCTCGGAGGTGCGCCGCATCGCCGCGATGGCCGAGGCACACGGCGTGTCCCTGGCGCCGCACTGCCCCCTGGGGCCGGTCGCGTTCGCGGCGTCGCTGCAGATCGACTTCGCGACGCCCAACGCGCTGATCCAGGAGACCAGCCTGGGCATCCACTACAACACCGGTTCCGATCTGCTGGACTACCTTCTCGACCCGTCGGTCTTCGACTTCGCCGACGGGCACATCGCCCGCCCGACGGGGCCGGGCCTGGGCGTGGAGGTCGACGAGGCCGCCGTGCGCCGGGCCGCCGAGGACGGCGCGCGCTGGCGCAACCCCGTCTGGCGGCACAGGGACGGCTCGCTCGCGGAGTGGTGACGGCCATCCCCGGCCGCCGCCGTCACAGCGCGGTCGTCAGCCAGGGGCGGATGAGGCGGCGGGCCTGGTGGAGGCGGGACTTGACCGTGCCCAGCGGCAGTTCGAGCCGTTCGGCGATCTCGGCGTACTCCAGCTGGCACACGTCCCGGTAGACGAGCGGCACCACCAGGTGCGGACTGTCCCGTTCCAGCTTCTCCAGCGCCTCCATCAGGTCCACCCGGCCGCCCGCGATGACGCTCGTCGTGCGCGGGTCGGGCCGGCCGGTCTCCTCGGGCGACATCGGCTGCTCGGCGGCCCGCCGCTTGAGCTCGCGGTATTTCTGCCGTGCGCAGTTGGCGACGACCGTGTACAGCCAGGTGGAGAAGCGGCTGCGTCCCTCGAAGCCGTCGATGTGCCGTGCGACCTGCACGAGGACGTCCTGCGCGGCCTCCTCGGCGTCCTCCCGGTACAGCAGGAACCGGCCGCAGCGCCGCACCACCTCGGGGCGGATCGTGCGCAGCAGGGCGTCGAGTGCGTCGGCGTCGCCTGCGGCGGCCCGTGCCGCCAGTTCCTCGGTCCCGTCGGACGGCGTCGGCTCCCCCATCGGCTGCTCTGCACTCACGCGGGCATCATATGGGGCATGCCCCCACCCCAGCAGATCGGCCGTTACCGGGTCGAACGGATTCTCGGCACCGGCGCCTTCGGCGTCGTGTGGCTGGCCTACGACGACCGCCTGCAGGCGCCCGTCGCGATCAAGGTCATGGCGGAGAACTGGGCGTACCGGATGGACGTGCGGGAGCGGTTCCTCACCGAGGCGCGGCTGCTGCGCCGGACCAACTCGCCCCGGGTGGTGCAGGTCTACGACATCGGCGAGCCGGACGACGACCGGCCCTACTTCGTCATGGAGTACGCGGAGCACGGCAGCGTCGAGGAGCGGCTGGCCGACGGGCCGCTGCCGCTGCCCGAGGCGCTGCGCGTCACGGCGGAGGCGGCGCGCGGGGTGTGCGCGCTGCACGAGGCGGGCGTCGTCCACCGCGACCTCAAGCCGTCGAACCTGCTGCTGGCCGGGGGCGGCCCGGACGCGCCGGAACGGGTGCTGGTCGCGGACCTCGGGCTGGCCAAGAACCTCGCGCAGGCCTCCGGCCTGACGGTCGTCGCGGGCTCGGCGGGCTACATGCCGCCCGAGCAGCAGGACGGCCTCGGCGGGATCGACGAGCGCAGCGACGTCTACAGCCTGGGCGCGGTGCTGTACCACCTGGTGACGGGCTCGGTGCCCGACCGGCCGGGCGACGTGCGTCCGCCGTCCCGGCTGCGCCCGGACCTGCCGGCCGAGGTGGAGCGGGCGGTGCTGCGGGCCATGGAGCCGGACCGGGAGGGGCGCTGGCCGAGCGCCGAGGCGTTCGCCGCCGAGCTCGACCGGCTCGCCGGTGCGCGCGCGGCGCCTGTCCCGGAGGCCGCCTCCGTCGCCGTCGCCGAGCCGGCAGCCCGGACGGTACGTCCACGGCGGCGCCGGGGCAGAGCCGTGGCGGCTGGGATAGCGGCCGTGGTGCTGGTCGGTGCGGGAGCGGCGGTGAAGTGGCTGAACGGGCCCGCGGCTCCAAGCGTGCAAAAGGTGAGCGACGCCACAGGGCGGATCAGCGTCGAGGTGCCGGACGAGTGGGCCGGGCAGCTGACCGACGGGGGCTGGTCGCCGGTTTCGCTCGGCCTGCCCGCCGCGCACGCACCGGGGCTGATCGTCGCCCAGGACGCGCGGAGCTGGGCGAACCTCACGCAGGCGGACAACGGGGTCTTCGTGGGGCTGGCCGGGGGCGGTGACCTGGCCGGAGCGGTGGCGGACGTCCGCCACGTCGGC
>DASSBO010000557.1:0-4750 GCA_035698655.1 Streptomyces sp. | reverse complement strand
CGCTGCTGCTTCCCGTCGCCGCGCTCCTGCTCATCCGCACCGACGACCGGCAGGGCGTGCCGCTGCGCCGCGACCTGCGGGACGCGTTCGGCGGCACCGAGCCCGCCCAGGCCCCCGCGTCCACCGGCTTCTTCCTCGCCGTCGAGGGCGGGGACGGCGCCGGCAAGACCACCCAAGTCGAGGCGCTGGCCGACTGGATCCGCAGCAAGGGCCACGAGGTGGTCGTCACCCGCGAGCCCGGGGCGACGCCGATCGGCAAGCGGCTGCGGGCCATCCTGCTCGACGTCTCCTCCGCCGGCCTCTCCCACCGCGCCGAGGCCCTGCTGTACGCGGCCGACCGCGCCGAGCACGTCGAGTCCGTGGTGCGCCCCGCCCTGGAACGCGGCGCCGTCGTCCTGACCGACCGCTACATCGACTCCTCCGTCGCCTACCAGGGCGCGGGCCGCGAGCTGTCGCCGACCGAGATCGCGCGCATCTCCCGCTGGGCCACCGGCGGCCTCGTGCCGCACCTGACCGTGCTGCTCGACGTCTCGCCGGAGACGGCCCGCGAGCGGTTCACCGAGGCGCCCGACCGGCTGGAGTCCGAGCCCGCCGAGTTCCACCAGCGGGTCCGCTCCGGTTTCCTCACCCTCGCCGCGGCCGACCCGGCCCGCTATCTCGTGGTGGACGCCGGCCAGGAGCCGGAGAGCGTCACCGGCGTGGTGCGGCACCGGCTGGACCAGATGCTGCCGCTGTCCGAGGCGGAGATCGAGGCCCGTGAGGAAGCCCGCCGCGCCGCCGAGGAACAGGCCAGGCTCCGTGCCGAGGAGGAGGCCGCCCGCAAGGCCGAGGAGGAACGCCGCGAGCGGGAGCGTCAGGAGGAACTCGCCCGGCAGCGTGCCGAAGAGGAGGAGCGCAAGCGCCGCGAGATCGAACTCGAGCGGCAGCGCGAGGAAGCCCGCCGCGCCGAGGAGGAGCGCCGCAGGGCGGAGGAAGAGCGCAGGCGCCGCGAGGCGGAGGAACAGGCCCACCGCGAGGAGCAGGAACGCCTCCGGCTCCGCGCCGAGGAGGAGGCCCGGCAGCGCGCCGAGGAGGCCGAACGCCGCCGCGCGAAACAGCGCGAGGCCGAAGAGGCGCTGCTGCGCGCCGAACAGGCCCGGCAGGCCGCCGCCGCCCCGCCCCCGTCCGTGCCGCAGGAGGATGAGACCGAACAGACGGTCCGCATACCGCGCGTCGACTCCTCCGCGGAGGAGACCGCCGTGCTGCCCAAGCCCGGATCCGAGGACGAGACCAGGGCCTTCCCGGCCGTCCCCGCCGAATCCGGCGCGGAAGAGCCCGACGGCAACGAGCGCACCCGCGAGATGCCGCAGGCCGTCCCGCCGGAGGAGGACAAGGACAAAAACGAGGACGAAGGCCGCTCGGCCCGGCCCCGCCCCGACTGGGCGGAGGAGACTCCGCTGGACGACATGCCGACCCTCGCCGACGAACTGCTCGGCCCGCGCGAGGACCGGGACGAGGCCTGGTACGACGAGGGCCGGGGCGACGGCCGCCGCCGGTGAACCGGCGCCCGTGGTGAGGATTCAGGAGAGCGAATGGCCGTATGGGACGACCTGGTCGGGCAGGAGCGCGTCGTCGCGCAGCTGACCGCCGCCGCCCGTGACGCCGACGCCTACGTGAGCGCCGCGGCCGCCGACGAGCCCGCCGCACTCAGCGGCTCGGCCATGACGCACGCCTGGCTGCTGACCGGCCCGCCCGGCTCCGGCCGCTCCACCACCGCCCGCGCCTTCGCCGCCGCCCTGCAGTGCGTCAGCCCGGACCGTGCGCTCGGCGGCGCACCCGGCTGCGGTTTCTGCGAGGGCTGCCACACCTCCCTGGTGGGCACGCACGCGGACGTCGAGGTCGTGCGCACCGAGCTGCTCAGCATCGGCGTCGGCCAGACCCGGGACCTGGTGCGCCGCGCCCAGCTGTCGCCGGCCGGCGGCCGCTGGCAGGTCATCGTCCTGGAGGACGCCGACCGCCTCACCGAGGGCGCCGGCAACGTGCTGCTCAAGGCGGTCGAGGAGCCCGCGCCCCGAACGGTGTGGCTGCTGTGCGCGCCCTCCACCGAAGACGTGCTGCCCACCATCCGGTCCCGGTGCCGCACGCTCATCCTGCGCACCCCGCCCGTCGATGCCGTCGCCGACCTGCTGATCCGGCGTGACGGCGTCGAACCGGAGGCCGCCCACCACGCCGCCCGCGCCACCCAGGGCCACATCGGCCGCGCCCGGCGGCTCGCCACCGACGAACGGGCCCGCGCCCGGCGGGCCGCGGTGCTGCGCCTGCCGCAGCGGGTCACCGACGTCGGCGACGCCCTCAAATCCGCCCAGGAACTCATCGACGCGGCCACCGACGACGCCAAGCAGCTCGCGGAGGAA
This sequence comes from Streptomyces sp., assembly GCA_035698655.1. Classification (GTDB taxonomy): domain Bacteria; phylum Actinomycetota; class Actinomycetes; order Streptomycetales; family Streptomycetaceae; genus Streptomyces. The sequence goes on along the minus strand of DASSBO010000557.1, from coordinate 2,357 downwards.
CTGAACGCGAAGGAGACCGAGGACCTGCGTGCCGCCCTCGGCGGCGGCGAGGGCAAGCGGATGCCGCGCGGCACCGCCGGCGCCATGAAGGAACTGGAGGACCGTCAGAAGCGGCGTGCCACCCGCACCCAGCGCGACTCCCTCGACCTGGCCCTCACCGACCTGACCGCCTTCTACCGCGACGTCCTCGCCCGCCAGCTCGGCTCCTCCGTGGCCCTGGCGGACGACGAGACGGGCGACACGGTGCGGCGCATCGCCGGCAGCTCCCGCCCCGAACAGACGCTGCGCCGCATCGAGGCGGTTCTCGCCTGCCGCGAGGCCCTGGACCGCAACGTCGCGCCGATGCTGGCCGTCGAGGCCATGACCATGGCGCTGCGCGCCGGCTGAACCGCGCTGCAGTCTGCCCCCGCTGCGCCACTCGCCCCGGTTCTCACCCTTACGAGGGTGACAAGTGTCCGTGGTCGCTTTCCTGCGGTTACGCTCCTTACACCTGTTGGGCGACGGACGGGACCTCATGGCGATCAGGCACCTGCTGCGTACGGCACCTGCGATCCTCACCGCGGCTGCGCTGCTGCTGGCATCCGGGTGCTCGTCGGGCGGTGCCGGCCAGGAGTCCACCCGCCCGCCGGGCGGCGACGCCTCGCTGCTCGAGCCGCTGCCGACGAAGGTGCCGTCGGACCTGAAGCGCTACTACGACCAGAAGCTGTCCTGGCACGAGTGCGGCGTGATGGGTTTCCAGTGCGCGTCCCTGACCGTGCCGCTGGACTACGACAACCCGTCTCAGGACACCGACGTCAAGCTGGCCGTGGCCCGGAAGAAGGCAACGGGCGACAAGAAGCCGACCGGCTCCCTGATGGTCAATCCGGGCGGCCCCGGCGGCTCGGCGATCAACTACCTGCAGAACAGCGCCGCGCTCGCCTTCCCCGACCCGATCCTGCAGCGCTACGACATGGTCGGCATGGACCCGCGCGGCGTCGCGCGCAGCGAGTCCGTCGCATGCCTCACGGACAAGCAGATGGACTCCTACACCCGCGTCGACCAGACACCGGACGACGGCGCGGAGGTCGACAAGCTCGTCGACGCCTACAAGAACTTCGCCGACAGCTGCGAGCAGCACACCGGCGACCTGCTCGGCCACGTCTCCACGATCGAGGCCGCCCGCGACATGGACGTCCTGCGGGCCGCGCTCGGCGACAAGAAGCTCTACTACTACGGCGCCTCCTACGGCACGTACCTCGGCGCCACCTACGCCGGCCTCTTCCCGCAGCGCACCGGCCGCCTCGTTCTCGACGGCGCCATGGACCCGTCGCTCAGCTCGGAGCAGATCAACCGCCAGCAGGCGGGCGGCTTCCAGACGGCGTTCACGGCCTTCGCGAAGGACTGCGTGGAGAAGAGCAAGTGCCCGCTGGGGCACAAGAGCGCCTCGGACGCCGGCAAGCAGCTGGGCGAGTTCTTCGAGAAGCTCGACGCCAAGCCGATCAAGGCCGGCGGCGGCCGCACCCTGACCGAGTCCCTGGCCACCACGGGCGTCATCCAGGCCATGTACCTGGAGCAGCTGTGGCCGAGGCTGCGCAAGGCGATCCGGCAGGCGGAGAACGGCGACGGCTCCGGGCTGCTGGCCCTCTCCGACGCCTACTACGAGCGCGAGCCGGACGGCAGCTACGGCACGATCATGTTCTCCAACCCCGCGGTGAACTGCCTCGACCTGCCGCCCGCGTTCTCCGGCCCCGACGAGGTGAAGGACGCGGTGCCCTCCTTCAAGAAGGCCTCCCCGGTCTTCGGCCGGGGATTCGCATGGGCGGCCCTGAACTGCGCCTACTGGCCGGTGAAGGCCACCGGCGAGCCGCACACCGTCAAGGCGAAGGGCGCGGCCCCGATCCTCGTCGTCGGCACCACCCACGACCCGGCCACCCCCTACCGCTGGGCCCAGGGCCTGGCCGGCCAGCTCTCCTCGGGCCACCTCCTCACCCGCGAGGGCGACGGCCACACGGGCTTCCTCCAGGGCAGCGCCTGCACCGACACGGCGATCACCGACTACCTGGTGAAGGGCACGGTCCCCGACGACGGCACCCGCTGCTCGTAGGTCTCCTCCGACCCGGGCCCGTGTCCGGAGCACCCAGGGAATCTGTGTAGACTGGTCGCCGTTGCGGGGCCACACTGGCACCCGCAGCGTGCCGCCTTAGCTCAGTCGGCCAGAGCGACGCACTCGTAATGCGTAGGTCAGGGGTTCGACTCCCCTAGGCGGCTCCGAGAAACCCCAGGACAGACCGCGTCTGTCCTGGGGTTTTCTGTTGCCCGGGGCGACCCCCTGTTCCCTGCCCGGCAGACGGACGCCTCCCGGTGCGGCTGGGTCGCTG
>DASSBO010000556.1:0-2302 GCA_035698655.1 Streptomyces sp. | reverse complement strand
GGACGGCAAGTTCGTGCTGCCGGAGTACACGCTGGGCTGGCACGCTCTGGCGTGGACTGGAACGTACCTGCAGCACTACGTGGGCGCACCATGGCGGTACACGCCGGAGCAGGCCCGGCTGACGCTGTGGTGGTACGCCCTGGATCCGGCGACGGGCCGCTTCTTGTTCCGGGATGGTGTGATCCAGCGCCTGAAGGGCTGGGGCAAGGACCCGGTCAAGGCGACATGGGGCGCCTTCGAGTTCGTCGGTCCGTGCCGGCCGTCGGGCCGGGTGGCCGACGAGGGCAACGAGTGGGGAATCCCGCCGGGCCAGCCGATCGGGACGCAGCATCCGGCGGCGTGGGTGCAGATGGCCGCTGTCAGCCAGGACCAGACCCGGAACACCATGACGCTGTTCCCCAGCTTGTTCTCGAAGCGGGCCCTGGAGGAATTCCGCATCGATCTCGGCAAGGAGATCATCTACGCGGACAAGGGCCGGGCCCGGCTCGAGGCGGTCACCAGCTCGCCGCGGGCTCTGGAGGGCGGCCGGCCCACGGCCACCTATATGGGCGAGACGCACCACTGGGTGTATTCCAACGGTGGGCACGAGATGTCTGCCGTGATCGAGCGGAACACGACGAAGTCGGCGGACGGCCAGGCGCGGTCGCTGGCAGACACGAACGCCTACGAGCCCGGCGAGGACAGCGTCGCCGAGCGGACGCGCGAAGCCTTCGAGTCGGCGGAGGCCGGCCGGGCGGCCGATACGGGGCTGTTCTACGACACCGTCGAGGCGCCGCCGGAGGCGAAGCTGACGCCGGAGTGGATCGGGCCAACCCTGGAAGCAGTCCGCGGTGATTCGACCTGGCTGGACATCGACCGCATCACGAAGTCGATCCTCGACGTGCGGAATCCGCCGTCCCGCTCGCGCCGGTTCTGGTTCAACCAGATCGCCGCGGTAGAGGACGCCTATCTGGCGCGGTACGAGTGGGACGCGAATCCGCACGAGGACGCAGCACTCGAAACCCGTGACGAGCTGGTGCTGTTCTTCGACGGCTCCAAGTCGGACGACGCGACCGGGCTGGTCGCCTGCCGCATGAGCGACGGCTTCGTGGCGACGCTCGGGGTGTGGCAACGCCCGGCGAACTGGCCCGACGACGTTCCGTGGCGGGTGCCGCGCGAGCAGGTCGACGGCGTGGTGGAAAACACCTTCGCCGAGTACCGGCCGATCGCCTTCTTCGGCGACCCGGGCGCAGGCCAGGACGACGCCGACGGAGAACGGTACTGGGACGGCTACATCGACTCGTGGGCGCAGCGCTACGGCCGGCGGCTGAAACTGAAGGCCGTCTCGGGCGGGGCGAACCGGCACGCGGTGATGTGGGACATGCGTGACCGGCGGCGTCAGCAGACGTTCACGGAGGCGGTTGACCGCTTCTACCGGGACGTGCTGGAGCGACAGGTGCCGCACGACGGGCACAAGGTGCTGCGGCAGCACATCCTCAACTCGCGGCGCCGCACGAACCCGTGGGGCTACACGATCGGCAAGGAGCACCGCGAGTCCGCCCGGAAGATCGACCTGGCGGTGTGCGCGGTCGGGGCGAGGATGCTGCGGCGCATGGTGCTGAACAGCGCCGCCTACAACCGGAAGGGCCGGCCTGGGAAGGGCCGCGTCATCGTGCTGAGGTGAGAGGCGGTGACCTGTGGCCGCCACGATCCCGGCTCTGCCGCTGCTGAGCTTGTCGGACGACGAGATGGCGCTGCTGACGCACCTGCGCACGGATCTGCTGTCGGGCCGGTTCGATCTGGAACTGCTTGACGCCTACTTCAACGGCGAGAAGCTGGTGCGGGACCTGGGCATCAGCATCCCGCCTCAGCTGAAGGGCCTGCACACGGTCATCGGCTGGCCGCGCATCGGCGTGGAGGCGCTGGAACACCGCCTGGACTTGGAAGCGTTCCGGTGGGCGGACGGCGGCGACTCGGAGGACCTTCGGGAGATCGCCGAGGCCAACGACCTGGTCGATGAGTCGAGCCTGGCGCATACGGATGCGCTGACTTACGGCCGTGAGTACCTGGCGGTCGGGTCGGGCGATTGCGGGACGGACGACTGCCCGCCGCTGATCACCGCCGAATCTCCGCTGGACATGACGCTGGACTGGGACGCCCGGACCCGCATGGCCACGGCGGCCCTGCGGGAGTCTCAGGCGTCTGCGGTGGACATGGGCCTGGACCCGGATGAGCGGCTGGTGACGCTGTACCTGCCGGACCAGACGGTGTACGTGGTGCCGGCGTCCAGCGGCGGCTGGGAGGTCGTCGACCGGGACCAGCA
>DASSBO010000555.1:0-9462 GCA_035698655.1 Streptomyces sp. | reverse complement strand
GAACGGACCGGGCACCCACCACCCCTCCCCCCGTAGCCAGCGCCTTTCAACACCCGCACCACGAAGCACCCGCATTGTTTCCGTCCGGCACGCGCGCCACGAACGCGCCAACCGATCGTGCCACCGGGCGAGGGCCTCGGGACTGCCCCGGCCACGATCGTGCCCCGGCCCGGCACGCCTACTTCGAGGACTTCCGTCCACCTGTGCGGCATCCGAGCATTGCCACCAGCGCGGCAGTCAGGGCTTCTTGCTCGTCGTCACGCCCCGTCCCCCTCGGCGTGCGCCGCCCGCGAGATGTCAACTCAACCTCCACCAAAGGGAGTTGATGGGTCGATCGCTGCGCGATGCCTATCTCTCCAGACCCTCTTCCTCTACGGTGTGCCGCGGACGGCGTCGTCCAGCCCGACCTCGCGACGCCGCCACCGGCGATGCGCACAGCCCCTCGCCGGTCCCCCACAAAAGAGGAGACGGCACATGCAGAGAACCTCGATCCTGCGTTCCATACTTGTGGCGGCAGTTGCCGCCGCCTTCGCACTCGTCGGGTCAGCGGCCCAGGCAAGTGTCCCGGCTCCGAGCCACGCCCCCACGGCAGCGAGCAGCGCAGCCGCGGGCCAGGGAGTGACAGCAGCCGATCTCGCAACAGCAGCAGCACAGCCGGAGACGCTCGGTCCCCCCGCCGGCGGCTGGTCCGTTCCCACCGACCGCAGCTACCACCTCACGGCTTCCTGCCAGCCCTACGCCGCGGCCATCGCCCAGGGTGCGTCCGCCTGGCAGGGTCTGAACCAGACGGCGTCCGGGGGCACCCCCGTCGAATGCCGGAACAGCTACATCACGGACTGCGGATCCGGCGGCCTGATCGTCGGCTGCAACTGGGGCCAGGGAGCCCGCATCGCGCTGTACATGGGCGGCGTCAGTGACCAGGCGCTGCTCGCGGCCCACGAGTTCGGCCACGACTGGTACGGGCACTCCAGCTACCAGTGCGCCGGCTGGGGCAGCCCGGCCGAAGTGATGGCGCCGACGATGTGCGGCTACGGGCTCACCGAGGAGCACGTCCGCATCGACTGAGCGAGCGCCGCACCACGCGAAGGGCCGGGTCCGGGACGCAGTCCCGGACCCGGCCCTTCAGTGAGGGTGCGTTACGCGGTGACCGGGGTGCGCTGGTCGGGGATCTCCGTGGCGCGGTCGTCGGAGAAGTCGTCCAGGCTGAAGGACTTCGCGCTGTGGAACGCGTCCAGGTCCAGGATCTTCTCCCGCGCCGCCACGATCACCGGGACCAGCGCCTGGCCGGCCACGTTGGTGGCCGTGCGCATCATGTCCAGGATCGGGTCGATCGCCAGCAGCAGGCCGACGCCCGCGAGCGGCAGGCCCAGCGTGGACAGCGTCAGGGTCAGCATGACCGTCGCGCCGGTCAGGCCGGCGGTGGCCGCCGAGCCGATGACCGAGACGAAGGCGATGAGCAGGTAGTCGCCGACGCCCAGGTCGATGCCGAAGATCTGCGCGACGAAGATGCCCGCGATCGCCGGGTAGATGGAGGCGCAGCCGTCCATCTTCGTCGTGGAGCCGAACGGCACGGCGAACGAGGTGTACTCCTTGGGCACGCCGAGGCGTTCGGTGACCTTCTGGGTCAGCGGCATGGTGCCCACCGAGGAGCGGGAGACGAACGCCAGCTGGATGGCGGGCCAGGCGCCGCGGAAGAACTGCACCGGGTTGACCCGGGCGACGGTCGCCAGCAGCGTCGGGTAGACGCCGAAGAGCACCAGCGCGCAGCCGATGTAGATGTCGGCGGTGAACGTGGCGTACTGGCCGATGAGCTGCCAGCCGTAGTCCTTGATGGCCGTGCCGATCAGGCCGAGGGAGCCGATCGGGGCGAGGCGGATGACCCACCACAGGGCCTTCTGCAGCAGCGCGAGCACCGACTCGCTGACGTGCAGCAGCGGTTCGGCCTTCTCGCCGAGCTTGAGGGCGGCGATGCCGACGACCGCGGCCATGAACACGATCTGCAGCACCTGCAGTTCGGTGAACGGCGTGATGACGTCGGTCGGCACGATGCCGGTGAGGAAGTCCAGCCAGGAACCGCTGTGGTCGGGCTTGGCGCCGTCGGCCGGGGTGAGGCCGGTGCCGTCGCCGGGGCTGGAGACCAACCCGATGGCCAGGCCGATCACCACCGCGATCAGCGAGGTGGCCATGAACCACAGCAGTGTGCGGCTCGCGAGCCGGGCGGCGTTGGAGACCTTGCGCAGGTTGGTGATCGAGACGACGATCGCGAAGAACACCAGCGGCGCGACGGCCAGCTTCAGCAGCTGGACGAAGATGTCGCCGACCTTGTCGAGGGTGGTTCCCAGCCAGCCGACGTCACCGCTGCGGGCGATCCAGCCGAACAGCACGCCCAGCACCAGGCCGGCGAGTATCTGCGCCCAGAAGGGCGGCATGGGTATGCGGCGGCGCGTTCCGGCCGGAGACGGAGACGCGGACGCAGACGTTCCGGATGTGTCGGTGGACACGGGCACACTCCGATGAGGTGTCGAAAGGAAGAGGAGAGGTCGGCCGGGGCGCCGGAGGAACGTCCGGGGCCGCACGAGGCCGTGGCGGCGGGAGAGCCGCGGGGAGACTGCGCTCAGCGTGCGTTCAGCACGGACACGCCGCGGACCTGCAGCGGCACAGGTCGACGTGCAGCCGCGCCACGAGCATCGTGCTCGTCGCGTCGAGAGGAAGGGCTGCCGTCGTCATGGGCCTCACGCTAACACCGAGTGGTCACGCCCCGGGCCGGCGGACGGCGGGGCGTGCGGACACCGCAGCACAACGCCCCGCAGGGGAAGGTGATTCCCCGACGGGGCGCCGGACGGTGTGTGAGGAAGGTTACGCGGAGGTGGACTGCGCGTCCGCGTCCACCGCGGCGTCCTCCTGGCTCTGGTTCGCGGCGACCTTCTGCTTGGCGCGGGTCACGCCGTCGACGATCTGCTCGGACATGTCGTCGCGCTGGCGGCGCAGCACGACGTAGCTGATCGGCGCGGAGACGACAAGCGCGAGCAGCAGGATCCACAGCGGGTTGGAGCGGCCGATGCCCTCGGGGATGACTCCGACGTAGGCGAGGATCGCCACGACGAGGAAGCAGCCGGCGAAGATGCCGAGCCGCAGGGCGGTGTAGCGGAGCGTTGCGTGCGACGAGCGGCTCACGGCGTTTCTCTCCATCGGTTCCGGTCGGGGGCGGGTGTCCTCCCCCAGTGTCGCATTTGGGCGTGTGTGGTCCGCGTGAGGTCCGCCCGAGGTCCGCGCCGGCCGTCAGCCGCCCAGCGCGCGGGCGACGACGCGCAGGTCGGAGACCACCCCGGCGTAGACGGCGTCCCGGTCGTCGCCGGCCCGCAGCACGGCCGAGGGGTGCAGGGTGGCCAGCAGCGGCGAGGCGTCCTCGCGTTCCAGCAGGATGCCGCGCTGCCTGGAGACGCGGAAGGAGGAGCCCAGCAGCGCCTTGCCGGCGCTCGCGCCGAGCGCGACGGTCACCTCCGGGTCCAGCAGTGCCGTCTCGGCCGCCAGCCAGGGCCCGCAGGCCGTCATCTCGCGCAGGCTCGGCTGCTTGTGGATGCGCCGCTTGCCGCGCTCGGGGGTCTGCGTGAACTTGAAGTGCTTGACGGCGTTGGTGACGTAGGTCTCACCCGGGTCGATGCCGGCCTCTTCCAGGGCCTGGTTCAGGATCCGCCCGGCCGGGCCGACGAACGGGTGGCCCTTGCGGTCCTCCTGGTCGCCGGGCTGTTCGCCGACGAGGACGACGCGCGCCGAGGCGTCCCCCTCCCCGAACACGGTCTGGGTGGCGTTCTCGTGCAGCGGGCAGCCGCGGCAGCCGGCGGCGGCCTCACGCAGGGCGGCGAGGTCCGCGCCGTCGGGCACGAAGGGCGCGGCGTCGTAGTCGTCCTCGGGGCGCTTGCTGCTCACGGCGCGCCGGGTACCCGGCGCGCCGCGTCTCAGACGTCAGACCCGCATGGCCTGCGGCGTCTCGCGGCGGTCCGGGTCGGGCCCGTCGTACTCGCGCACGGTCTGGTAGTGCGTGTTGCGCTCGACCGGGCGGAAACCGGCGTCCCGGATGAGGTCCAGCAGGTCCTCGCGGGTGAGCTTGTCGGGCGTGCCGAAGTCGTCCGCGTCGTGCGTGATCTTGTACTCGACGACGGAGCCGTCCATGTCGTCGGCGCCGTGCTGCAGGGCGAGCTGAGCGGTCTGCACGCCGTGCATCACCCAGAACACCTTCACGTGCGGCACGTTGTCGAACAGCAGCCGGGAGACGGCGAAGGTCTTCAGCGCCTCGGCCCCGGTGGCCATGGTGGTACGGGCCTGCAACCGGTTGCGGATCTTGCCGTCCTTCATGTCCACGAAGTCGTGCTGGTACCGCAGCGGGATGAAGACCTGGAAGCCGCCGGTCTCGTCCTGCAGTTCACGCAGCCGCAGCACGTGGTCCACCCGGTGCCGCGGCTCCTCGATGTGGCCGTAGAGCATGGTGCAGGGCGTCTTGAGGCCCTTCTCGTGCGCGAGGCGGTGGATGCGCGACCAGTCCTCCCAGTGGGTGGCGTGGTCGACGATGTGCTGCCGGACCTCCCAGTCGAAGATCTCGGCGCCGCCGCCGGTCAGCGACTCCAGGCCGGCCTCGATCAGCTCGTCGAGGATCTCGGAGGCGGACATCCCGGAGATCGTCTCGAAGTGGTGGATCTCGGTGGCGGTGAACGCCTTGAGGGCGACCGTGGCGGGCAGGGCCTTCTTCAGCGCGGCCAGGGAGCGCGGGTAGTAGCGCCAGGGCAGTGTGGGGTGCAGGCCGTTGACGATGTGCAGCTCGGTGAGGTTGTCGCCCTCCATCTCCTTGGCGAGACGGACGGCCTCCTCGATGCGCATCGTGTACGCGTCCTTCTCCCCCGGCTTGCGCTGGAAGGAGCAGTAGGCGCACGAGGCCGTGCACACGTTGGTCATGTTGAGGTGGCGGTTGACGTTGAAGTGGACGACGTCGCCGTTCTTCCGTGTCCGCACCTCGTGGGCGAGGCCGCCCAGCCAGGCCAGGTCGTCGGACTCGTAGAGGGCGATGCCGTCCTCGCGGGTCAGCCGCTCCCCGGAACGGACCTTCTCCTCCAGCTCACGCTTGAGTCCGGCGTCCATGCTGTGCGGGCCTCCTGGTCTTGGAACTTCGAGCCTCGAGTGAGCCTATCCGGCCCTCACTCCGTTTCTTCGGGCAGCTCTCCGACCCGGTTCTCCCACTTCGTGGACAGCACGATGGTGGTGCGGGTGCGGGAGACGCCCTTGGTGCCGGACAGCCGGCGGATGGTGGTCTCCAGGCCGTCGACGTCGGTGGCGCGGACCTTGAGCATGTAGGAGTCGTCGCCGGCGATGAACCAGCAGTCCTCGATCTCGGCGAGGTCCCGCAGCCGGCCGGCGACCTCCTCGTGGTCGACGGCGTCCGAGAGCTGGATGCCGACGAGCGCGGTGACGCCCAGGCCCAGCGAGGGCGCGTCGACGGTGGCCCGGTAGCCGGTGATCACACCGGCGGCCTCGAGCCGGTTGATGCGGTCGGTCACGCTCGGCCCGGAGAGCCCGACGAGCCGGCCCAGCTCCGCGTAGGAGGCCCGCCCGTTCTCACGCAGTGCCTGGATGAGCTGCCTGTCCACCGCGTCCATGCGTCGTCAAGCCTTCCGTTTCCGTGGGCCACGTGCTTCTTGAGGTACGAATCTAAGGCATGGGGCCCGCCGGGCCTCGCGACAGCTCCCCCTGCCAGCGTCGGTAGAGGGTGTGCGGCACTCCGACGGCGTCCAGCGCGCGGCCGGCGACGAAGTCCACCAGGTCCTGCAGCCGGTGCGCGCCGGCGTAGAAGGCCGGGGAGGTCGGCAGCACGACGGCGCCCGCGTCGTCGAGCGCGACGAGATGGCGCAGCGTCTGCCCGGTCAGCGGCGTCTCACGGACGGCGACGACCAGCGGGCGGCGTTCCTTGAGCGTGACGGAGGCGGTGCGCTGCAGCAGGTCCTTGGACAGGCCGAGGGCCACCCCCGCCACGCAGGCGGTGCTGGCCGGCACGATGAGCATGCCGCGGGCCGGGTACGAGCCGGACGAGGGCCCGGCGGCCAGGTCGCCGGCCGGCCAGTGGCGTACCCGGCTCACGTCCGCCTCGAAGGCGTCCGGGGTGCCGTCGCCGCCGCGGGCGAGCCAGCGGCGCAGGTCCTCCGCGGCGTGCGCGTCGCGGAAGGGGCCGCCCGTCTCGTCCAGGACGGTCAGCCGGGCGGCGCGGCTGACGACGAGGTCCACGTCCTCGCCGGCGGCCAGCAGGCCGCGCAGCACGGCGGCCGCGTACGGCGTCCCCGAGGCACCGGAGACTCCGACGATCCAGGGGCGTCGCTGCGTGTCGCTCACGACTCCGACCGTAGCGGTCACCTGCGCGACTGGCGCGAGCGGGCATCAATGGGGTTTTCTCGGGGCATGCACGTGCCCTCCCTTCGGCGAATCCCCCGTCGCCTGGTCGCCGCCGCGGCCGGTGCCGCCCTGCTCGCACTGCCCCTGACGGGGTGCGGACCGGAGGGGAAGGCCTCGCCGCGGGAGCAGGTCACGCAGGCGCTGCGCAAGCTCGGCTCGCAGCAGTCGGCGACGGTGATCGCCGGGCTGGACGGCTCGCCGGAGCAGGTGCGGGACTTCTTCGCGCGGACCGGCGCCGGGCCGTTCGGCGACGGGGCGCCCAGCCCGCAGGAGGCGCAGCTGCTGGCCCGCGCCGAGTTCACGATGTCGCTGGCGGCGCCGGACGAGGAGCAGCGGCTGCGCGAGCTGAAGGACTGGAACAAGGCGATCGTCGCGACGACGCTGAACTTCGGCGGCAAGGACATCGCGGCGTACAAGCTCGTCGGGAAGCGGGCGTACGCGCGGCTGCGTGTGCAGCAGCTCAGCGAGGTCGTGGGCCGGCAGGACGGCTGGAACGACGAAGGCCGGGCCCTGGCCGACCTGGCCCGCTCCGCGGAGGGGCTGCCCGACTCGCTGAAGGGGCCGAAGGACCTGCTGCAGGGCCGCTTCGTGCGGTTCGACCCGAAGTCCTTCCAGCAGTTCGCGTACGTGGCGCAGGGCGTCGTGCCCGGAACGAAGGCGGAGCAGCCGGTCGACGTGGCGCGTCAGGTGCTCGCGGCGATGGACGGCACGGAGCTGCGGGACCTGCTGCGCGGCCTGGGCACCGTGCTGGACGAGCAGGCCGACTTCGGTAAAGCGCGTCAGGACGGGCAGAACACCCGCATCACCGCGACGGTGCCGGCGCGGAAGGCCGCCGGGGAGCTCGCGCCGCTGCTGGAGCCGTTCGGCATCCACGCCGACCCGGCCACAGCGCCGCACGGCGAGGTGCGGGCGGAGCTGACGATCCGGCGGGGCGTGCTGCAGCTCGTCACGCTGGACCTGGGGCAGTTCACCGGGAAGGCGGACGCGCACCTCCCGCTGCGGCTGGACCTGGCCAGCGGCGACGCGCTGTCGGTCAAGGCCCCGAAGCACACCCGGAAGGTGGCGCCGCAGGACCTGCTGGCGGCGGTGCTCTACGCGAAACTCGACTCGCCGAACTTCTGACGGGCGATCTGACGGGAACACGCCGTCGTCGTCCGCCGTTGCACAGGCATGGCGAACAGCCCTGCCCCTTCTCAGCGCACCCGGCGGCCGGGTGCGGGCGCGCGGGCCTGGATCGCGGCGCAGGTCATCCTGGTCTGGGTCGCGCTGCTGTGGGTCCTGGAGGCCGTCGACGCCTCGACGGGCCATGCGCTGGACTCGTTCGGCATCCGCCCGCGGCGGCTCGACGAGCTCGTCGACGTCGTGCCGGCCGCGTTCATGCACTTCGGCTTCGCGCATCTGATGGCCAACACGCTGCCGCTGCTGGTGCTGGGTTTCGTGGCGGCGCTGCGCGGGGTGGGGCGGTTCCTGGCGGTCGCGCTGACGATCATCGTGGTGAGCGGTCTGGGCGTGTGGCTGACGGCGCCGGCGCACAGCAACACGGCCGGCGCGTCCGGGCTGATCTTCGGGCTGTTCGGCTACCTGGTGGTGCGCGGTTTCGTGGACCGGCGGATCACGGACGTGGCGCTGGGCGCCGTGGTCGCCGTGCTGTACGGGTCGATCCTGTGGGGTGTGCTGCCCACGGCGTCGGGTGTCTCCTGGCAGGGGCACCTGTTCGGGCTGGCCGGCGGCGTGCTGGCGGCTTTCCTGACCTCGGCCCGCCGCGCGCCGGGCGCCCAGCGGCCCGGGTGGGACTAGATCGGCGGGGCCCATCACGGATACTGGTGCGCATGGCTTACGACGATCTCCGCTCGCTGCTGCGGGCTCTGGAGCGCGACGGCGACCTGAAGCGAATCCGGGCGGAGGTCGATCCGTATCTGGAGGTCGGCGAGATCGTCGACCGGGTCAACAAGGCCGGCGGGCCCGCGCTGCTGTTCGAGAACGTGCGGGGCTCGGCGATGCCGCTGGCGATGAACGTCTACGGCACCGACCGGCGGCTGCTCAAGGCACTGGGCCTGCGTGACTACGACCAGATCAGCGAGCGGATCGGCGGCCTGCTGAAGCCGGAGCTGCCGCAGGGCTTCGTCGGCATGCGGGAGGCGTTCGGCAAGCTGGGCGCGATGGCGCACGTGCCGCCGAAGAAGGTGAAGGAGGCGCCGGTCCAGGACGTGGTGCTGCGCGGCGACGAGGTGGACCTCGAGCAGCTGCCGGCGCTGTTCACGTGGCCGGAGGACGGCGGCTCGTTCTTCAACCTGGGGCTGACCCACACCAAGGACCCCGAGAGCGGGGTGCGGAACCTGGGCCTGTACCGGCTGCAGCGGCACGACCGGAACACCATCGGCATGCACTGGCAGATCCACAAGGACAGCCGGAACCACGACCAGGTCGCCGCGCGGCGCGGCGAGCGGCTGCCGGTGGCGATCGCCTTCGGCTGCCCGCCGGCCGTCACCTACGCGGCGACGGCCCCGCTGCCCGGCGACATCGACGAGTACCTGTTCGCCGGCTTCGTGCAGGGCAAGCGGGTGGAGATGGTGGAGTGCCGCACCGTGCCGCTGCAGGTGCCGGCAGCTGCCGAGGTCGTGCTGGAAGGCTGGCTGGAGCCGGGCAAGATGCTCCCCGAGGGCCCGTTCGGCGACCACACCGGCTTCTACACGCCGCAGGAGGACTTCCCGGCGCTGACGATCGACTGCGTGACGATGCGGAAGCGTCCCCTGCTGCAGTCCATCGTGGTGGGTCGGCCCCCGACGGAGGACGGGCCGCTGGGCCGGGCGACGGAACGCTTCTTCCTGCCGTTGCTGAAGGTCATCATTCCGGACATCGTGGACTACCACCTGCCGGAGGCCGGCGGGTTCCACAACTGCGCGATCGTCTCCGTGCGCAAGCGCTACCCGGGCCAGGCGAAGAAGCTGATGAGCGCGATCTGGGGCCTCGGGCTGCTGTCGCTGAGCCGCTGCGTGGTGGTGGTGGACCACGACGTGGACGTCCAGGACC
>DASSBO010000554.1:0-6366 GCA_035698655.1 Streptomyces sp. | reverse complement strand
GAAGGCCGGCACGGCCGCCTCCGCCGCGGACAGCACGATCGACGCGTAAGGCGCGAGATCCGCATGCCCGAACTGCCCGAGGTGGAGACGGTGCGGCGCGGCCTGGAACGCTGGGCCGCCGGCCGTACCGTCGCCGCCGTGGACGTACTGCATCCGCGCGCCGTACGGCGGCACCTCGCGGGCGGCCCCGACTTCGCCGCCCGGCTGTCCGGCCGGCGGATGACGGCCGCGCGGCGCCGCGGCAAGTACCTGTGGCTGCCGCTGGACGACGGGCACACCGGCGTCCTCGCCCACCTGGGCATGAGCGGCCAGCTGCTCGTGCAGCCGCCCGGCAGCCCCGACGAGCGGCACCTGCGGGTGCGGGTCGGCTTCGCCGACCCGGCGGGCGGCGAGCTGCGCTTCGTCGACCAGCGCACCTTCGGCGGCCTGTCCGTGCACCCGCTGACCGAGGACGGCCTGCCCGACGTCATCGCGCACATCGCCCCGGACCCGCTGGAGGCGGCCTTCGACGAGGACGTCTTCCACGCGGCGCTGTCCCGCCGGCGGACCACGATCAAGCGGGCGCTGCTGGACCAGTCGCTGATCAGCGGTGTGGGCAACATCTACGCGGACGAGGCGCTGTGGCGCGCCCGCCTGCACTTCGACCGTCCCACGGCCGGCCTCAGCTGGGCCCGTACCGGCGAGCTCGTCGGCCACATCCGGGACGTGATGCACGCGGCACTCGCCGCGGGCGGCACCAGCTTCGACAGCCTCTACGTCAACGTCAACGGCGAATCCGGCTACTTCGACCGCTCGCTGGACGCCTACGGCCGCGAGGACGAGCCCTGCCGCCGCTGCGGCACCCCGATGCGCCGCTCCCCCTGGATGAACCGCTCCAGCTACTTCTGCCCGCGCTGCCAGCGCCGGCCCCGCACGAGTCAGTAACCGAAGTCCTGCGTCCACCACGGGCCGCCGGAGCCGAAGTGCACGCCGACGCCCAGCTCGGTGAAGTCGCAGTTCAATATGTTCGCCCGGTGTCCCGGGCTGTGCATCCAGGCGTCCATCACGGCCTGCGCGTCCTGCTGGCCGCGGGCGATGTTCTCCCCGCCCAGACCGGTTATCCCCGCGGCCTCGGCGCGGTCCCAGGGGCTGAGCCCGTCCGGGGTGGTGTGCGCGAAGAAGTCCTCCTCGGCCATCTCGGCGCTGTAGTCGCCGGCGAGGTCGGCCAGCGCCGGATCGGCGTCGAGCGGCCGGCAGCCGGCTTGGGCGCGTTCGTCGTTGACCAGGTGCAGCACCTGTGCCTCGGCCGCGGCCGACGGGGACGTGCTGCCGCCGTCTCCGCCCGGCGCCGGGCCGGCCGTGGCGGTGGGGGACTCCGGGGAGCCGCCGCCCGTCTCGGTGCCGGGGGCTGCGGAGGGGGTGTGCGACGGAGGCGTCGCCGAGGGGGCGGTACGGTCCGCGGAGCGGCTCGCGTGCGGCTCGTCGCTGCGGGCCGAGGAGGGCGAGGACGGACTCGGCGAGCGGGTGTCCGGCAGCGGGGTGGCCGGGGCGGCGCTGCGCGTGGCCAGGTCCGCGGGCCGGTCGGGGACGGCCGCCGCGGAGGGGTCGGCGCCGCCCACCGCGTAGTGCCGGCCCTGCCCGGGTATGAGTCCGCCGGTCACCGCGAACGCCCCCACGGTGAGCGCGGCCGACGCGCCGAGCAGTCCCGTCCGCAGTGGTGCGGACGCACGGGTGCCGCGTCGGTGTCTGCCCATCTCCCCGGTCCTCACATGGTCGGTGCCGCGCACGACTCGTACGCGTGTTCCGTTGTCGGGGGACACTACGGCATCCCCGCCGGGGGCGCCGCCCTCCCGGGAAAACGGGCCGGATACCGTGCGGCGCATGCAGGCGACGACGAGCGAGGGCGCGGCCGGCGCCCGCATGACGGTCTGGGTGCGCGGCCGGGTCCAGGGCGTCGGTTTCCGCTGGTTCACCCGGGCGGAGGCACTGCGGATCGGCGGACTCGACGGCTTCGCGGTCAATCTCGGCGACGGCCGGGTCCAGGTGGTGGCCGAGGGCGAGCGTCCGCGCTGCACCGAGCTGCTGGCCTGGCTGCGTGCCGGCGACACGCCCGGCGAAGTGGACGGCGTGACCGAGATCTGGGGCGCGCCGCGCGGCGGCTACGACGGCTTCGCGATCAGGTGATTCCCTCGTCCGAAGGAGTCGGTTGCCTTTTCGGGCTCGGCGTGCAAGGCTGCCGCCAAGTGATCTCCGCGCTCCCGCGGGAAGGCCGCTCCGGTGCACGTGAAAGCCGTCGAGCCAGGGCCACCCGGGGGTACGGAGCGTGATCGTGTTGACCGCTTATCCATTTGGTGAGACGCTGGAAGCCCCGCGCACCTGAGCTGTTTGACCCTGGAGCACAACCGCAGAGCAGACCCGGGTGCGGCCTCACGACCCAAACGTGCGGCCCCACGACACACCTCGTGCGGCCGGTCACTCAACGTGGAGGACCATCCATCATGGCAAAGGCGCTTCTCGGTCACGTCGGCGGCTCCGACCCCCGAGTCCTCGCCGAAATGCGACGGCTTCAGCAGCGCGTCCAGGACCTCGAATCCGAGCTGGTTCGGATCCAGGCCGAGAACGACGCGCTGTCCGCTGCCGCACGGCACGGCGACTCGCTGCTCGAAGGCATCGACGTCTCCAAGGCGGAGCCCGCGCTCACCTGACGGTCCCCACCCCGGACCTCATCGAGCCGCAAACCTTCCGCCCAGGAACTTCAAGGGACGCCCACGGCGTCCCTTCGTCGTTTTCCCGCCGCTTTGCGACCGGCCCCCGCGCTGAATCCATCGCCGGCCGCGCTGCTGGCACTGCTTACCGTCTGATGTGCCCTGCACCTTCCCGGGTGAAACCGGCTGTGCAGAGTAAAGTCCGACGGCGTGCACCTGAAGAGCCTGACCCTGCGGGGGTTCAAGTCGTTCGCCTCCGCCACGACGCTTCGCCTCGAGCCGGGCATCACCTGCGTGGTGGGCCCCAACGGCTCGGGCAAGTCGAACGTCGTGGACGCGCTGTCCTGGGTCATGGGCGAACAGGGCGCCAAGTCGCTGCGCGGCGGCAAGATGGAGGACGTCATCTTCGCCGGCACCACCGGCCGTCCGCCGCTGGGCCGCGCCGAGGTGTCCCTGACCATCGACAACGCCGACGGCGCCCTGCCGATCGACTACTCCGAAGTCACCATCACGCGGATCATGTTCCGCAACGGCGGCAGCGAGTACCAGATCAACGGCGACACCTGCCGGCTGCTCGACATCCAGGAACTGCTCTCCGACTCCGGCATCGGCCGCGAGATGCACGTCATCGTCGGCCAGGGCCAACTCGACGGCGTGCTGCACGCCGACCCGGCCGGCCGCCGCGCGTTCATCGAGGAGGCCGCCGGCGTCCTCAAGCACCGCAAGCGCAAGGAGAAGGCGCTGCGGAAGCTGGACGCCATGCAGGCCAACCTGGCCCGTGTCCAGGACCTGACCGACGAGCTGCGCCGGCAACTCAAGCCGCTGGGACGGCAGGCCGCCGTCGCCCGGCGCGCCCAGGTGATCCAGGCCGACCTGCGGGACGCCCGGCTGCGGCTGCTGGCCGACGACCTGGTGGTGCTGCGTGACGCCCTGCGCGAAGAGGTCGCCGACGAGGCGGCGTTGCGGCAGCGCAAGGAGAGCACCGAGGCCGAACTGCGCGAGTCCCAGCGCGCCGAAGCCGAACTCGAGCAGCAGGTGAGCCTGTTGACCCCGCGTCTGCAGCGCGCCCAGCAGCTGTGGCACGAACTGTCCCAACTGGCCGAACGGGTGCGGGGTACCGTCAGCCTCGCCGACGCACGGGTGCGCAGCGCCGAGTCGGCGCCCGAGGAGGAGCGGCGCGGCCGTGACCCGGAACAGCTGGAGGCCGAGGCCGCCCGGGTCCGCGAGCAGGAGGCCGAACTCGAGGCCGCACTCGAGGCGGCGTCGCGCGCGCTGGAGGACACCGTCGGCCACCGCACCGAACTCGAGGAGCGACTGCACCAGGAGGAGCGCCGCCTGAAGGACCTGGCGCGGGCGATCGCCGACCGCCGGGAGGGCCTCGCCCGGCTCGGCGGGCAGGTCAGCGCCGCGCGCGGCCGCGCCGCCTCCGCGCAGGCCGAGATCGACCGGCTGTCCGCCGCCCGCGACGACGCGGAACGACGCGCCGCCGCCGCCCGGCAGGAGTACGACGCGCTCCGCACGGAGGTCGACGACCTGGACGCGGGCGACGAGACGCTGCAGGCCCAGCACGAGGAGGCCAAACGCGCCCTCGCCGAGGCCGAGTCGGCGCTCGGCGCGGCCCGCGAGGCGGCGACCACCGCCGAACGCGAGCGCGCCGCCACCTCTGCCCGGCACGACGCCCTGGCGCTCGGCCTGCGCCGCAAAGACGGCACCGGCGCGCTGCTCGACGCCCGTGACCGGCTCACCGGACTGCTCGGCCCGGCCGCCGAACTCCTCACGGTCACGCCGGGACACGAGCTCCCCGTCGCGGCCGCGCTGGGAGCGGCGGCCGACGCCGTGGCTGTCGGTGACACCGCCACCGCGGCGGACGCACTGCGGCTGCTGCGCAAGAACGACGCCGGACGTGCCGCCCTGCTGGTCGGCGCCGTGCACGACGACGGGGACACCGGAGTCGGCCCGGCGGACGAACCGGGCGCCCCCCGCGCCGCGACGCTGGTGAGCGGCCCGCCGGCGCTGATGCCGGCCGTGCGGCGCCTGCTGCGCGGCGTGCACGTCGTGCCGACGCTGCAGGACGCCGAGGAGCTGATCGCCCGGCGGCCGCAGCTGACGGCCGTCACCGCCGACGGCGACCTGCTCGGCGCCCACTACGCGCACGGCGGCTCCGCCGGCGCCCCCAGCCTGCTGGAGGCGCAGGCTGCCGTGGACGAGGCGGCCGCCGAGCTCGAGGAACTCGCGCAGCGCTGCACCGACACGGCCAGTGAGCAGGAGCTGGCGCGGGAGCGACGCCGCGCGTGCGCCGAGCGGGTCGAGCAGCTCGCCGCGGCCCGCAGCGCGGCCGACCGGGAGAAGTCGCAGGTCGCCGGCCAACTCGGCCGGCTCGGCGGGCAGGCCCGCGCCGCCGGTGAGGAGGCCGAGCGTTCGGCGGCCGCGGTCGCCCGCGCCCAGGAGGCCCTGGAGCGCGCGACGGCCGAGGCGGAGGAGCTGGCCGAACGGCTCGTCGTCGCCGAGGAGGCGCAGGAGGAGGACGAGGAGCCCGACACCTCCGTGCGCGACCGGCTCGCTGCCGACGGCGCCAACGCCCGGCAGACCGAGATGGAGGCGCGCCTGCAGGTGCGCACGCACGAGGAGCGGGTGAAGGGCCTGGCCGGGCGGGCCGACGGACTGGACCGCGCCGCACAGGCCGAACGCGAGGCGCGGGCCCGCGCCAGGCGGCGCCGCGAACGTCTGCGGTACGAGAAGGAGGTGGCCGGCGCCGTGGCCGACGGCGCACGGCAGCTGCTCGCTCACGTGGAGGTCTCCGCGGTCCGGGCGAGCGAGGAGCGCGACGCGGCCGAGCGCGCGAAGGCCGAGCGGGAGCAGGCACTGGTGGCCGAGCGGAACCGCGGCCGCGACCTGAAGGGCGAGCTGGACAAGCTCACCGACTCCGTCCACCGCGGCGAGGTGCTGGGCGCGGAGAAGCGGATGCGGATCGAACAGCTGGAGAGCAGGGCGCTGGAGGAGCTCGGCGTCGAGCCGGCCGCGCTCGTCGCCGAGTACGGGCCCGACCAGCCCGTGCCGCCCTCCCCGCCGGCCGAGGGCGAGGAGCTGCCCGAGGACCCGGAACACCCGCGGAACCAGCCGGTGCCCTTCGTCCGCGCCGAGCAGGAGAAGCGTTTGAAGGCGGCCGAACGCGCCTACCAGAAGCTGGGAAAGATCAACCCGCTGGCGCTGGAGGAGTTCGCGGCCCTGGAGGAGCGGCACCGCTTCCTCAGCGAACAGCTGGAGGACCTGAAGAAGACCCGTGCCGATCTCCTTCAGGTTGTGAAGGAGGTGGACGAACGGGTGGAGCAGGTGTTCACGGCCGCCTACCACGACACCGCTCGGGAGTTCGAAGGCGTCTTCTCGCGGCTGTTCCCCGGCGGCGAGGGCCGGCTGGTGCTCACCGACCCGGACGACATGCTGGCCACCGGCGTGGACGTGGAGGCCCGGCCGCCGGGGAAGAAGGTCAAGCGGCTGTCCCTGCTCTCCGGCGGCGAACGCTCGCTGACGGCCGTGGCGTTGCTGGTCTCCATCTTCAAGGCACGCCCCAGCCCCTTCTACGTCATGGACGAGGTCGAGGCCGCCCTGGACGACACCAACCTGCAGCGCCTGATCCGGATCATGGAGGAGCTCAAGGGCAGCTCTCAGCTGATCGTCATCACCC
>DASSBO010000553.1:0-8203 GCA_035698655.1 Streptomyces sp. | reverse complement strand
GGGCGCTGCTGGCGGGGCTGTGTGTCCTGTTCCAGTTGGCCGGCATGGCCGTGCTCGTGTTCTTCTGCGCGACGGTGGCCCTCGCAGCCCTGCCCCTGTGGTACGTGCACCGGCACATCTCCCGGGCCGAGGGGCGTGCGGGCGACGGACCGCGGCCTGAGCAGTAAGCAGGGGACGAGGTCAGCCGGCGTCCTGCCGGGCCAGCAGCCGCAGCAGGTGCGTCACCTCCGCCGCGACGGCCTCGCGGGCCGGCCCCAGATACTTGCGCGGGTCGGAGACGTCCGGGTGCGCGTCGAGGTGGGCGCGCACCGCGCCGGTGAACGCCTTGTTGAGGTGAGTGGAGACGTTGATCTTCGCCATGCCGCGCGCCACCGCCTCGGCGAGGTCCGCGTCGGCGACGCCCGACGAGCCGTGCAGCACCAGCGGCACGTCCACCGCCCCCCGCAGCTGTTCGATGAGCGGGAAGTCCAGCGCCGCGTCCCGGGTGTGCATCGCGTGGGAGCTGCCGACGGCGACTGCGAGCGCGTCGACCCGGGTGGCCGCGACGAAGTCGCGTGCCTCGGCCGGGTCCGTGCGCACGCCGGGCGCGTGGGCCCCGTCCTTGCCGCCGACCTCGCCGAGCTCCGCCTCGATCCACACGCCGTGCCGGTGGCAGTGGTCGGCGACCTCGCGGGTCGTCGCCGTGTTCTGCGCGTACGGTAGTTTCGCGCCGTCGAACATCACCGAGGAGAAGCCGAGCGAGACCGCCTCGCGCACGAGCTCCGTGGACTCCGCGTGGTCGAGGTGGACGGCGACGGGGACCCGCGCGGCCTCGGCGACGGCCAGGCTCGCCCGCCCGACGGGGGCCAGCCCTCCGTGGTAGCGGGCGGTGTTCTCGCTGATCTGCAGGATGACCGGCAGCCCGGCGGCCTCCGCCCCGGCGACGATCGCCTCGGCGTGTTCGAGCTGGACGACGTTGAAGGCGCCGACGGCCGTCCCGGCGTCGCGCGCCGGACGGACGAGGTCATCCGTCGGGCTCAGGGGCATGATGTTCCTCCGCGGGAGTCAGGCTGAACGGCGCGAGCATAATGCACGAAGTTGAGCGTATGAGCATCCTGCGAGCAATTTCACGCAGTGGAAGTGCAAGGAATCAGCGTATCCGAGCCGGGAGCAGGCATGGCGAAGAAGGACCAGCGGTGGAGCGCGCTGCTGGAGATGCTGGCGGACGCGGGCCGGGTGGAGGTCGAAGAGGCGGCCGCCGCGCTGGAGGTCTCCGCCGCCACCGTACGGCGTGACCTGGACGAACTGGCCGCACAGCAGATGCTCGTGCGCACCCGGGGCGGCGCCGTCGCGCACGGCGTGTCCTACGAACTGCCGCTGCGCTACAAATCGGCCCGCAACGCTCCGGAGAAGCAGCGCATCGCGCAGGCCGTCGCCGCTCTCGTCTCGGCCGGCGATGTCGTCGGGCTCAACGGCGGCACCACGACGACCGAGGTGGCCCGAGCCCTTGTGCTGCGGCACAGCGAGGCCCCGGTGTCCGGTGAGCAGCACGCCCCCACCGGCGCGCCCGCGCTGACCGTGGTCACCAACGCCCTGAACATCGCGGGCGAGCTGGCTGTGCGCCCGCAGATCAAGATCGTGGCCACGGGCGGGGTCGCGCGCCCCCAGAGCTACGAGCTGGTCGGCCCGCTCACGATCGGCGTCCTGGACGAGGTGGTGCTCGACGTGACGGTGTTGGGCGTGGACGGCATCGACCCCGACCGGGGGCTGCTGGCGCATCAGGAGGAGGAGGCGCTGATCAGCAGGCTGCTGGCCGAGCGTGCCCAGCGGGTCGTGGTGGCCGCGGACGCGACGAAGGTGGGGCGGCGCGCCTTCGCCCGCATCTGTCCGCTGGAGAAGGTCGACGTCCTGGTCACCGACCGCTCCCTGGACGCCGCCGCCCACGAACGCCTCACCGACGCGGGCGTCACCGTGCAGACCGTCTGAGCCCGACGGCGTTTCGCGCCTGCCGGGCAGGACACCCGCCGGCCATGGCGGAGGAACGGCGAACCGTGCGCGCGGGAGGGCGGAACGTCACCGTGCACCGTCCGGGCAAGGTGCTCTTCCCCGACGACGGCATCACCAAGCAGGACCTGCTCGACCACTACCGGGCGGTGGCCCCGCGCATGGTGCCGCAACTGCGCCGGCGGCCGCTGATGATGGTGCGCTACCCCGACGGCGTGGGCGAGCACCCGGTCGTGCAGAAGCACGTTCCGTCGCACTTCCCGGACTGGATCCGAAGGGCCGAACTGCCCAAGGAGGGCGGCGTCGTCACGCACGTGCTGTGTGACGACACCGCGACGCTGCTGTATCTCGCGGACCAGGCGTGTGTGACGCCGCACCGCTGGCTGTCGAAAGCCGATCGCCCCGATCATCCCGACCGGCTGGTCTTCGACCTCGACCCCTCCGATGGCGCCGCCTTCGAGGACGTGCGGTGGGCCGCCGTCCGGGTGCGGGAACTGCTGGAGGAACTGGGCCTGCCGGTGCTGCTGATGACGACCGGGTCGTCCGGGCTGCACGTGATCGCGCTGCTGGACCGGCGCACTCCGTTCGACGACGTGCGGGAGTTCACCACGGCGGTCGCGGCCGTGCTGGCACGCCGGCACCCGGACCGGCTGACGACCGAGCAGCGCAAGTCCCGGCGCAAAGGCCGGGTGTACCTGGACGTGCAGCGCAACGCCTACGCGCAGACCGCGGTGGCGCCCTACGCGGTGCGGGCACTGCCGGGCGCGCCCGTCGCCATGCCGCTGGCCCGCGAGGAACTGGACGACCCCGAACTGACGGCCCGCCGCTGGACGATCGCCACGGCCGCCGAGCGGGCGCGCGCGGACCCGTGGTCCGACGCGCCCCGGCGGGGACGTTCGGTGCGGCCGGCACGGCGCCGGCTGGCCGAGTACGCGGCGGACACCGGACGAGGAGAGGCGCGATGAGCGAACGGGACAGGCTGCAGACCTACCGCGGCAAACGCGACTTCGCCCGCACCAGCGAACCCCAGGGCGAGAGCGCCGCCCCCACAGGCGAGCCGCGCTTCGTCGTGCAGATCCACGACGCGAGCACCATGCACTTCGACTTCCGGCTCGAGGACGAGGGAGTCCTCAAGTCGTGGTCCGTGCCCAAGGGCCCGTCAGCAGACCCCGCCGACAAGCGGCTGGCCATGCCCACCGAGGACCACCCGCTGGAGTACCGGGAGTTCGAGGGCGTCATCGCCGAGGGCGAGTACGGCGCCGGCACGGTGATCGTGTGGGACGAGGGCACCTACACGCCGCTGGCGCACGACAAACGCGGCCGGGAGATCCCCTTCGCGCAGGCGCTGGAGAAGGGTCACGCCTCGTTCTCCCTGCACGGGAACAAGCTGCGCGGCGCCTACGCGCTGACCCGCTTCCGCGGCGGAGGCGGCGAGCGCGAGGCATGGCTGCTGGTCAAGCGGGACGGCGCCGGACGGACCCACACGCCCGACCCGCACCGGGCCCGCTCGGCGCGCACCGGCCGCACCCTCAAACAGGTGGCCGACGCTCAGGCGGCCGCCCGGTCCTGACGGGCCCCCGCGCCGTCCGCGACCGGCCCACGGGAACCGGTGCGCAGCACGCCCGCCCCGAGGACGAGCCCCGCCGCCAGCACCGTGACCAGGGCGAAGGACACCGACAGCGAACTGGCCTGGGCGATCCATCCGACGGCGGCCGGAGCCACCAGCCCCGAGGCGTACGCCAGTGTCGCCACCCCGGCGATCGACCGGCCGGGTGAGCCCGTCAGCCGTCCCGCCGCGGCGAAGCACAGCGGAACGACGACCGCGATGCCGACACCGATCAGCGCGAACCCGCACACCGCCGCCCACGGGGATTCGGCCGCCACCACCAGCACACCGCCTGCCGTGGCCACCACGCCGCCGGCCCGGACCGTGCGCACCGGACCGACGCGGCGCACCACCGCGTCGCCGGCCAGCCGGGCCGCCGCCATCGTGCAGGCGAAGGCGGTGTAGGCGCCCGCCGCCAACCCCGGATCGGCGCCCGTCTCGTGCCGCAGGTAGATGCCCGACCAGTCCATCGAGGCGCCTTCGGCGAAGACCGCGCACAGCCCGACCAGGCCGATCGCGAGCACGCCCCTGGGCGGCAGGGCGAAGGCCGGCGGCTCCTCGGCGCCCTGTACGGCGGCCGGCACGTCCGGCGTCCAGTGCGCGGCGACCAGCGCGACCGCCGCCAGCACGGGTGCGGCCAGCGCCAGGTGGATCCGTGCGTCCAGCCCCGCATGGGCGGCCAGCGCACCCACCGCGCCGCCGGTCAGCCCGCCCACGCTCCACAGGCCGTGCAGCGACGACATCACCGAACGGCCCAGCCGCGCCTCGACCTGCACGCCCTGCGCGTTCATGGCCACGTCCAGCAGGCCGAATCCCGCCCCGAAGACGAACAGCGCGCCGCCCAGCCACAGCAGGCCGGGAGCCGCGGCCGGCAGCACCAGAGCGGCGCAGCACAGCACGGCGAGCCACCTGAGGGCGGCCCGCGGTCCGAGACGGTGCGCCAACCGGTCGGCCAGCGGCATCCCCACGATCGAACCCGCCGTCGCCAGCACCAGGGCCAGGCCGAGCCGCCCGGGGCTCAGTTGCAGATGCTCCTGGATCCACGGGATGCGGGTGGCGTAGGTGCCGCTGACGGCGCCGTGCACCGCGAAGACCACCGCCACCGCACGCCGCGCCGCGCGGGCCCCGTCCGGTCCACCGTTCGCGCTCATCGCACCACTGTAGAAGCGGCCTGTGAGACGGCCCACAGGGCCTCGGCGCATGATCCGTCGCCGGGCGTGGCAGACTGAAGTCGTACCAGTGACGTCAGCGCACTCCGGGGTCGGTGAAAGTCCGAACCGGCGGTTACAGTCCGCGACCCGTCCGCAGCCAGCGGCCGGTTGACCAGGTGAAATTCCTGGACCGACGGTGAAAGTCCGGATGGGAGGCAGTGCGCGGCGGGCCGAGAGGCCGGACCTGCCGCCGTGACGGCGTGCCGTTCCCCGCAACGGGGGCGGCCCCCTCGCGCCGGCGCTTCCGAGCCGGCGGTCCCGCTCTCACTTCCCGCGCCCCGGAGTCCGTGCCAGCAGGCAGGAGGACCCGGTGGCCGACCACCTCGCGGCATCCGAAGAATCCGCGATGCGCCGCGCCGTCGCGCTCTCCGCCCGCGGCCTGGGCACCACCAGCCCCAACCCCGTCGTGGGCTGCGTCGTGCTCGACCGGCTCGGGCACGTCGTGGGGGAGGGCTGGCACCAGCGGGCCGGCGGTCCGCACGCCGAGGTGCACGCCCTTGCCGAGGCCGGCGACGACGCCCGCGGCGGCACCGCCGTGGTCACCCTCGAACCGTGCGACCACACCGGCCGCACCCCGCCGTGCACCCGGGCCCTGCTGGACGCCGGCGTCAGCCGCGTCGTCTACGCCGTCGCCGACCCCTTCCCGGCCGCGCGCGGCGGTGCCCGCACCCTCGCCCAGGCCGGCGTGGACGTCTCCGGCGGACTGCTGCGGGCCGAGGCAGCCGAGGTCAACGCCCCCTGGCTCACCGCCGTGCGGACCGGCCGCCCCCACGTGACGTGGAAGTACGCCGCGACCCTGGACGGCCGCGTCGCAGCCGCCGACGGCACCAGCCGGTGGATCACCTCCGCCGAGTCGCGCGCCGACGTGCACCGGCTGCGCGCCGAGGCAGACGCCGTGCTCGCCGGCTCCGGCACCGCCCGCGCCGACGACCCCCACCTCGCGGTGCGCGGCGTGCCCGGTGCCCGCCAGCCGCTGCGCGTCGTGCTGGACACCGAGGCCGGCGTCGTCCGTCCCGGCGCCCGGGTGCTCGACGACGCCGCCCCCACCCTGATCGCCGTCGCCGCCGACGCCCAGACCGCCGCGCTGCCCGAGCACACCGACGTGCTGCGGCTGCCCCGCGCCGCCCACGGCGCCGGAGTGGACATCCCCGCGCTGCTGCGGGAACTGCACGCCCGCGACGTGCGCGCTGTGCTGCTCGAAGGCGGCCCCACCCTGGCCGGCGCGTTCGTCGCAGCCGGAGTCGTCGACCGGGTCGTCGGCTTCCTGGCCCCCGTCCTGCTCGGCGCCGGACCCGCCGCCCTGGGCGGCGCCGGAATCACCACACTCACCGACGCGTTGCGGCTGACCGTGACCGGCACCGCGCGCCTCGGTCCCGACCTGCGCGTCACCGCCGTCCCGGCCGACGCCCGCCACTAAGGAGAACCACCGAGGATGTTCACCGGAATCGTCGAAGAACCGGGCGAGGTCACCGAGGTCGAGCCCCGCGGGGACTCCGCACGTCTGACCCTGCGCGGCCCGCTGGTCACCGAAGGCGCCAAGCACGGCGACTCGATCGCCGTCAACGGCGTGTGCCTGACCGTCGTCGAGACGGCCGACGGCACGTTCACTGCCGACGTGATGGCCGAGACGCTGCACCGGTCGAGTCTCGGCGCGCTGACTCCCGGGTCGCGCGTCAACCTCGAGCGCCCCATGGCCCTGGGCGGACGGCTCGGCGGCCACCTCGTACAGGGCCACGTCGACGGCACGGGCACCATCGCCGAGCGCACCCCCGGCGAACACTGGGAACTGGTGCGCGTCGCGATGCCGCGCGAACTGGCCCGCTACGTCGTGGACAAGGGCTCCATCACGATCGACGGCGTGTCGCTGACCGTCGTCGACGCCGGCGAGGAGGACTTCACCGTCAGCCTCATCCCCACCACGCTCGAGCTGACCACCCTGGGCACCAAGCAGGTCGGCGACCCGGTCAACCTGGAGGTCGACGTCGTCGCCAAGTACGTCGAGCGCATGATGGGCGCGCAGCAGCCCGAGGCCGTCCGATGAGTTTCACCGGCGCGCTGGAGGCGCTCAACGGCGAGGCGTTCACCCTCTTCGGACAGCACGTCATCTGGTCCGACATGATCGGCAACACCATAGGCCTGCTCGCCCTCGCCCTCGCCCTCGGCTGGCGCCGCTCGATGCTGACCTGGCCGGCCCAGCTGGCCTCCGGCCTGATCCTGGTGGCCGCCTACTCCTCGGCGCAGCTCGCCGGCGGCGTCGGCAAGCAGCTGCTCGTCATCGGCGTCGCGGTGTGGGGCTGGCAGCAGTGGCGGCGCGGCAGCGCCCGTGCCCAGGACGGCTCGGTCGCCGTCCGGTTCGCCACCTGGCGGGAACGCGGCCTGCTCGTCGCCGGCACGGCCGTCGGCACCCTGGCCGTCGGCACGCTGTTCACCCTCGTCCCGTCCCTGTCGCGGAACCCGTGGCCCGACGCCTACATCTTCGTCGGCACCCTCGCCGCCATGACGGCGCAGGCCCGCGGCCTGGTGGAGTTCTGGCTCGCCTGGCTGCTGGTCGACGTCGTCGGCGTCCCACTCGCCTTCGCCAGCGGGCTGGCGTTCTCCGGCCTCGTCTACGTCGTCTACCTCGGGCTCGTGCTGTGGGGCCTGCGCGCCTGGTGGCTCACCTCGCGCGCCGCCGCCGGACAGCCCCGCCCCGTCCCGGAAGGAGCAGCCGCATGACCGCGCTGCAGAACCCGACCGCCGCGCCGGCGGCCGGCACCGTGCTCGACCCGGTCGAGCGTGCGATCGCCGACATCGCCGCGGGGCGCCCCGTCGTGGTCGTCGACGACGAGGACCGCGAGAACGAGGGCGACCTGATCGTCGCCGCCGAGAAGGCCACCGACGAGATCGTGGCCTTCATGATGAGCGAGTGCCGCGGCCTGATCTGCGCACCCGTAGCCGGCGAGGACCTCGACCGGCTGCAGCTGCCGCAGATGGTGCAGCACAACACCGAGTCCAAGGGCACCGCCTTCACCGTCTCCGTCGACGCCTCCGCCGCCCAGGGCGTCACCACCGGCATCAGCGCCGCCGACCGCGCCGTCACCATCCGGGCGCTCGCCGACCCCGCCACCACCCCCGGCGACCTGGTGCGCCCCGGCCACGTCTTCCCGCTGCGCTACACCGAGGGCGGCGTGCTGGCCCGCCCCGGCCACACCGAGGCCGCGGTCGACCTGGCCCGGCTCGCGGGCCTCACGCCGGCCGGGGTGATCTCGGAGGTCGTCAACGACGACGGCACGATGAAGCGCGGCGCGCAGTTGCGCGAGTTCGCCGACGAGCACGGCCTGCGGATGATCTCGATCGAGGACCTGATCCACTATCGGCGCCGGCACGAGACCCACGTGGAACGGGTCGCGGAGACCCGGCTGCC
>DASSBO010000552.1:0-4393 GCA_035698655.1 Streptomyces sp. | reverse complement strand
TGCCGGGGTGCTCGCCTGCACAGTAACTTGAGAGCACCCATACCGCGAACGTTCCGTACCGCCCGAGGGGTCTCGTGACCGTCCACCCAAGCCTTCAGCCGTACGCCGATGCCTGGACCCACTCCACCGACGCGATATCCGAACTGGTCGGAACACTCGTCGAAGGCGAGTGGAACCGGCGGACCGACTGCCCGGGGTGGTCGGTGCGGGACATCGTCTCGCACGTGATCGGTCTCGAGTGCGAGGTGTTGGGCGACCCGCGGCCGATCCACAGTCTGCCCCGCGACCTGTACCACGTCGTGGACGAGAACAGCCGCTACATGGAGGTGCAGGTCGACGTCCGCCGGCACCACACGGCACCGGAGATGACCAGCGAACTGGAGTACGTCCTGATCCGGCGGGCGCGGCAGATCCGCAACGAGAAGCGCACCCCGGACACGGAGGTGCGCAGCGTGCTGCCCTGGGAGGAGAAGACCACCCTGGAGCAGCAGTACCGGATGCGGGCGTTCGACCTGTGGGTGCACGAGCAGGACCTGCGGCGGACGCTGGAGCGGCCCGGCAACCTCGATTCGCCCGGCGCCCACGTGGCGCGGGACGTGCTGGTCGCGGCGCTGCCGAAGGTCGTCGCGAAGCGCGCCCAGGCGCCGCGGAACTCGGCGGTGGTCTTCGACGTGACGGGCGAGATGGAGTTCATGCGCACGGTCCGCGTCGACGCCGAGGGGAAGGGCAGCGTCAACGGCAGCGTGTCGCTGGGCCCGACGGTGACGCTGACGCTCGACTGGGAGACCTACCTGCGCCTGGCCTGCGGACGGGCACGGCCGGACGCCCTCGCCGACCGGATCAAGATCGAGGGCGACGCCGCCCTGGCCACGGCGGTCCTGCAGAACTTCGCCGTCACGCCGTGAGGCGGACCCGTCAGGAGACGGGGACGTGGACGGCTTCGACGCGGCCGGCGACGATCCGTTCGCGCTCCCGGCGCTGGGCGCGGCCGCGCAGCCGCAGGATCTGGCTGAGGCCGAGGGCCTCCAGGACGAAGACGCTGGCGAACGCGATCCGGTAGTCGTCGCCGGTCAGGTCCAGCAGCACGCCGACGGCCAGCAGCGTCGTCATCGAGGCGGTGAAGCCGCCCATGTTGACGATGCCGGACGCGGTGCCCTGCCGCTCGGGCGGGTTGGCGGGGCGGGCGAAGTCGAAGCCGATCATGGAGGCGGGGCCGCAGGCGCCGAGCACCAGGCACATGCCGACCAGCACGGGCGTCGGCGTGTGGCCCGGCCAGAAGACACCGGTCGCCCAGGCCGCGGCGGTCGCGGCGACGGTGCCCAGCGCGAGCGGGACCCGGGCGCCGTGGTGCCGGGCGAGCAGCTGCCCGTAGACCAGGCCCACGACGAGGTTGGAGATCACGACGAGAGTGAGCAGTTCGCCCGCGGTGGCCCGGTCCATGCCCTGCGACTCGATGAGGAACGGCATGCCCCACAGCAGCAGGAAGACCATCGCGGGGAACTGGGTGGTGAAGTGCACCCACATGCCCAGCCGGGTGCCCGGCTCACGCCAGGCGCGGACGATCTGCCGGCGCACGTAGCCGGCGTCGTGGTGCTCGGCCGGCGGGGGCTCCTGCCCCTCCGGGTGGTCCTTGAGGAAGGCCAGCGTCAGCGCGAGCACGACGACGCCGGCGACCGCGCTGCCGCCGAACGTCGCCGTCCAGCCGAAGGCGCTGAGCACCCGGGCCAGCACGAGTGTCGTCACCAGGTTGCCCATCTGGCCGATCAGCCCGGCGAGCTGTGCGATGAAGGGGCCGCGGCGGGAGGGGAACCAGCGGGTGCCCAGCCGGAGCACGCTGATGAACGTCATCGCGTCGCCGCAGCCGAGTAGCACCCGGAAGACCAGCGCGGTGCCGTAGCCCGGGGCGAAGGCGAAGCCGAGCTGGCCGGCGGTGAACAGCACGATGCCGATGGTCAGGACCCGCTTGGTGCCCAGCCGGTCCACGAGCAGCCCGACCGGTATCTGCATGCCGGCGTACACCAGCAGTTGCAGCAGGGAGAACGTCGACAGCGCCGAGGAGTTGACGTCGAAGCGGTCGGCGGCGTCCAGCCCGGCGACGCCGAGGCTGGTGCGGAAGGTGACGGCGACGAAGTAGACGGTGACGCCGACCGTCCACATCGCCACGGCGCGGCGTCCGCCGGGCCCGCCGTGCCGGTCCGCCGGGGAAGCGGTCGTCGCGCTCATCGCAGGTCCCCCCGCACCAGGTGCCGCACCCGGCCGACGTGCCCGCGCACGGCGGCGGCCGCCGCCTCCGGGTCGCCGGCGCGCACGGCGTCCAGGATGGCGGCGTGTTCGGCGATGTTCTTCGCGATCCGGTCCGGGTGGGCGTGGATGACGGCGACGCCCATCCGCAGCTGCCGGTCGCGCAGCTGGTCGTAGAGCCGGGTGAGGATGTCGTTGCGGGTGCTGCGCACGATCTCGGCGTGGAAGCAGCGGTCGCCGACGGCCACCTCGGCCAGGTCGCCGGCGGCCGCCTGGGCACGCTGCAGCTCCAGCAGTTCCTCGAGCCGCGCGACCAGCCCGGCAGGGGTGTCGGCGGCGGCCTTGCGCACGGCGTGCTGCTCGACGAGCAGCCGCGTCTCGACGACGTCGGTGATCTCCTGCGACGAGACGGGCAGCACCAGCGCGCCCTTCTTCGGGTACAGCTTGAGCAGTCCCTCGGCCTCCAGCCGCAGCAGCGCCTCGCGCACGGGGGTGCGGGAGACGCCGGTGGCCTCGGCCAGCTCGCCTTCCGTCAGCAGCATGCCGCCCGCGTAGTCGCGGGTGAGGACGGCCTGCTTGACGTGGGCGTAGACGCGTTCGGCGGCGGGCGGCCGCCGGGTGGCGGACGTCGTGGGACTCGGCATGTGCACACCTTAGATACAACAGCGGACCCGAGAGAGCCCCGTCCGGAATGTGGACGGGGCTCTGCCGGTGTGCGGTCCGTGGTCTGCCGGGGGCCGTCAGCCCCAGGTGACCAGGCGGCGCGGGTGCTCCAGGACCGCGGCGACGTCCGCGAGGACCTTCGAGCCCAGCTCGCCGTCGACCAGCCGGTGGTCGAAGGACATCGCCAGGGTGGTCACCTTGCGCGGCTTCACCTTGCCCTTGTGTACCCAGGGCTGCTCCTTGACCGCGCCGAACGCCAGGATGGCCGACTCGCCGGGGTTGAGGATCGGGGTACCGGTGTCGACGCCGAACACGCCGACGTTGGTGATCGTCACCGTGCCGCCCTGCATGTCCGCCGGGGCGGTCTTGCCCTCGCGGGCGGTGGCGACCAGGTCGCTCAGCGCCGTGGACAGCTCGGCGAGCGTCTTCACGCCGGCGTCCTTGATGTTCGGCACGATCAGCCCGCGCGGCGTGGCCGCGGCGATGCCCAGGTTGACGTAGTCCTTGTAGACGATCTCCCGGTTGGCCTCGTCCCAGAAGGCGTTGACCTCCGGGTTGCGCCGGATCGCCACCAGGAACGCCTTCGCGACCAGCAGCAGCGGGTTGATCCGCAGCCCTGCCAGGTCCGGGTCGGCCTTCAGCTCCTGGACGAGCTTCATGGTGCGCGTGACGTCGACGGTGACGAACTCCGTCACGTGCGGCGCGGTGAAGGCGCTGTCGACCATCGCCGCGGCGGTGGCCTTGCGCACGCCCTTGACGGGCACCCGACGCTCCCGCTCGCCGGCCGCCGGGGCCGCGGCGGCGGCGACCGGCTCCGGCTCGGCCGGCGGGGCGGCCTGCTCGGCTGCGCCGGCCGGTGCCTGCGCGGCCGCGTGCACGTCCTCACGGGTGACGATGCCGTCCGCACCGGTCGGGACGACGGTCGCCAGGTCGACGCCGAGGTCCTTGGCCAGCTTGCGCACCGGCGGCTTGGCCAGCGGGCGTGCGCCGGACGGCGCGGCGGGGGCCGGCGCGGTGGGCGCGCCGGCGGCTGCCGCACCCGAGTCCAGCGTGGTGTCCGGAGCGGGTGCGGTGCCCGCGCGGGAGTTCAGTTCGCCCTGCACGGCGCCCTGCGCGGCGGCGGCAGCGGCCTGCGCCGGGACGGCCTGCTGCTTGCGGGGGCGGCGCTTGGTGGAGGACTCGGCGACGCCGTAGCCGACCAGCACGGCCTGGCGGCCGCTCTTCTTCTCCTCGCCCTCGGGCTCGGCGGGCGGCTCCTCGGCGGCGGCCGGCGCGGCCGGTGCGGCCGCCTCGGCGGGACCGGCCGAGGGGTCGGTGTCGACGGTGATGATCACCGTGCCGACGTCGACGGTCGTGCCCTCGTCGAAGTGCAGCTTCTCGACGGCGCCGTCGAAGGGGATCGGCAGCTCCACGGCCGCCTTGGCCGTCTCCACCTCACAGACGACCTGCCCGTCGGTGACGGTGTCACCCGGCTGGACGTACCACTTGA
>DASSBO010000551.1:0-9503 GCA_035698655.1 Streptomyces sp. | reverse complement strand
CACATCCGGTTCGACACGGAGGTGACCCGCGCCGAGCCGTCGGGCGACGGCTGGTCGGTGACGCTCGGCGACGGCACCGTGCACCGCTACCGGGCGGTGCTCGTGGCGTCCGGCGGCCGCCACGGGCTCCCCGTGCACGGGAGGTTCGACGGCAGCTTCGGCGGCCGGCAGATCCACTCCATGGACTACGACGGGCCGGCGGAGTTCGCCGGGCAGAAGGTCGCCGTCCTCGGGCTGGGTGCCACGTCCGCCGACATCGCCACGGAGGTCTCCCGGGTCGCGGAGACCACCTACCTCTCGGTGCGCACCGGGCACTACGTCGTGCCCAAGATCCTGGAGGGGCGGCCCGTCGACAAGCTCTCGCCGCTGATGCGGAGGCTCTCGGTCGAGCAGCGCCGGCCGCTGGTGACGCTGATGCTCAAGCTGGTGCACGGCGACATGACGCAGTACGGGCTGCCCGCGCCGCCGTACAAGCCCGGGCAGGGGCCGCTCGTGGCCAGCAGCGAGCTGCTGCCGGCCGTCATGCACGGGCGCATCCTCACCAGACCGGTGATCAGCGCCGCCGAGGGACACAAGGTGCGCTTCGCCGACGGCCGGATGGCGGAGGTGGACACCCTCATCCACTGCACCGGCTACCGGATGAGTTTCCCGTTCCTCGACGACACGCTCGTCGGTGACGGCGAGGACGCTCCCCCGCTCTACCACCAGGTGGTGGCCCCGGAGCAGCCGGGCCTGTACTTCATCGGCCTGCTGCACTCGATGATGGCGCTGATGCCGCTGGCCGAGGCCCAGGCGGAGTGGGTCGGTGACCTGCTCACCGACGCGGTCAGGCTGCCCTCGCGCGGGCAGATGTGGTCGCGGATCAGGAGTGCCAGGCGACGGCAGGACAAGCGGTTCCACGACTCCTCGGGGCACCTCCTGGTCGACCCGCACGAGTACGAGCGGCTGATCGCTGCGGAACGGCGCGCCCACGCGACGACGGACGGAGCAGCAACATGACAGCAGTGAGCGGGGCGTTCGAGGGCCGGGCCGCGGCGCCGGTCGCCGCGGCCGACCGCCGCACCGGCCCGTGGAACCTGCTGCGCGGCCAGTTCACCGGGCGGCGGGTGTCCCTGGTCAGGCCGGTCAACGTCGGGCTGATGGCAGACCTCGCCGCGGAACGGTTCGGCCGGGTCCCGGTCTACCTGGACCGGCCGTTCGCCTGGGACCCCGACCAGCGTGTCGAACTCGACTACGTGGAGTACGCGACGCTCGTCCGGCAGATGTCCGCGGTCCTCAAGGCCGCCGGTGCCGGGCGGTGGGACCGGGTGGTGATCCTCAAGAGTCCCAACTACGACCAGCAGGCGCTCGCCTGGGCCGCGGCCCGGATCGGCGCGATCCCCGCGCTGCTGTCCGCCGCCCTGGACCCCGACATCCTCGGCGTCCTGCTCGGCCGTCTCCAGGCACGCTTCCTCGTCACCGACGCGGCCACCGCCGCACACGCCGGTCTCGGCCCGGACCGGCTCCGGGCGCTGGGCTGCACGGTCATCGGCGACGTCGCGGGCGGCATACCGGTGGCCGACCTGTGGGGCGGCCCGGTCCCGGCGGCCAGGCCGCTCAAGGACGACGACCCCATGATGATCACGCACACCTCCAGCACCACCGGTGTCTCCAAGCTCGCGGAGACCTCCGCCGCGGCGGTGTCCTTCTCGGCATTCCTGGAGTCCGTCTTCCCCTTCCTGCACAACTCCGGCGAACTGTTCGCGAGCGTCATCTCGCACGCCCACGTGCGCGCGGCCATCACCCAGCAGGCCGCGTTCTCCCGCGGCACACCGCTGCTGGGCGTCGGGGCACCGGACGACGACGCCGTCCGGCGGCTGTTCGCCCGCTACCGCCCCACCATCCTGGAGGCGCACCCCAACGCGTTCGTCGGCTGGGAACCGCTCATCACGGATCCGTCGCGGCCGTTCGCGAGCATCCGGCTCTTCATCAACACCTTCGACGCCATGCACCCGCGGACCATCGGGCGTTTCCTGCAGGCCTCTCGGCGTGCCGTCCCCACCTGGCTGCAGTGCTACGGGATGACCGAGACGCAGGTGGTGTCCGTGCGGCCCTACACCCGGCGTTCGACCGGCCGGCTGATCGGCGGGGACGCGCGCAGCGTCGGCTGGGCGGTGCCCGGAGTCCGCGCCCGCATCGCGGATCCCGCGACGGGCAGGCGGCGCAGGGCGCAGTCCCAGCCGGGCATGATCCAGGCCAGGACCCGCGCCCGGGCGCTGTCCTTCGTCGGCACACCGGAGAAGTTCTCGGAACGCCGGCACGGCAAGTGGTTCGACACCGGCGACTGGGGGCGCAGGGGCCGGTGGGGGCAGCTGGAGGTGCTCGACCGGGTGGCGGACCGCATCGAGGGTGTCGACAGCTGCCTGGAGATCGAGGACGTGCTCATGGACCGGATCCCCGGGGCGGAGGAGGTCGTGGTGGTGCCGGACGGGCACGGCCGCCCGGTGCCGGTGGTGTGCATGCGGGACGGCGCACCGCTGAACCCCGAGGCGTGGAAGGCGGCTTCGGCAGGCCTCGAAGGACTGTCCGAGCCGTTCGTGGTCACGGCCGGGCAGCTGCGGCGGACCGCGACCGTCAAGCCGCGGCGCTACCTGCTCACCGAAATGATCAGGAACCGGGCGGACGGCCGTGACGAGCCGGCCGGCGACGACGCCGTGCTGCGCGAAGGGGCCTAGGAGGAGCGATGCAGGACATCGGTGAGAACCCCTCGATCGAGGCGGACGTGATCGTCGTGGGCGCCGGCTTCGCCGGCATCACGGCGGCCCGCGAACTGAAACGGTCCGGCAGGACCGTGGCACTGCTCGAAGCCCGCTCGCGTCTCGGCGGGCGTTCGCTGAGCCGGCCGATCGGCGACGGAAAGGTCGTCGAGCTCGGCTGCGAGTTCCACGGCCAGGACGACACGATCAGCGCACTGACGGCCCGTTCCGTCGGCATCGGCTCCCACAAGGTCTACGACACGGGATACCGGCTGATCGACGACGGCGGGCGCCTCTCCCGCTGGAAGGGCATGGCGCCGAAGGTCTCCCCCGCCGCGCTCGTCGACTTCGGCCAGGCGGCCCTGCGCATCGAGCGGATGCGGCGGGAAGTGCCGCAGGAGGCGCCCTGGCAGGCCCCGCACGCCCACACGTGGGACCGGGAGACCATGTGGTCCTGGACCCGGCGCAACCTGCGCACCCGGGGCGGCCGGGCGCTGATGGAGCTGATGATCGAGGCGGGGATGGCGGCCGCGCCGGCCGACGTCTCGCTGCTGCACGTGCGGAACTACGCGAACGGCACCGGCGGTTTCCGTGCGATGACCACGGTCACCGGCGGCACGCTGGAGAACCGCTTCGACGGCGGCTCGCACGGCCTGGTCCGGCGGCTGGCGCGCAGCGTCGCCCAGGAGACGTACGTGGGCGCCGTCGTGCGCCGCATCCGGCACTCGGGCGACCGGGTGCGGGTGAGCGGCCCCGGTTTCGAGGCGGTGGGCCGGCGGGTGGTCGTCACGGTGCCCGTGCCGCTGGCCGACCGCATCGACTACGACCCGCCGCTGCCGCACGCCCGCGACCAGCTCAGCCAGCGCATGACGATGGGTTCGGCGATCAAGTACCTCGCGCTGTACGACGAACCGTTCTGGCGGCACGACGGGCTGACCGGCATGGTGATCAGCCCGCGGAGCCCGGTCCGTGCGGTGATGGACGGCAGCCCGCCCGACGGAACGCCGGGGGTGCTGACCGGCTTCGTCACCGGGCCGGCCGCCCGCGAGGTCGCGCGCTGCGAGGAGGGCGAGCGGCGGGCGGTGGTGCTCCGCGAACTCACCCGCTACTTCGGTCCGAAGGCGGGCCGGCCCTACGACCTGATCGAACAGAACTGGACCGCCGAGCCGTTCACCCGCGGCTGCTACCACGCCTACGCACCGCCGGGCCTGTACACCCAGTACGGTCCGGCGCTCCGGGAGCCGGTCGGCCGGATCCACTGGGCGGGCGCGGAGAGCGTGCCCTTCGAGTTCGGTTCCATGTCGGGTGCGATCCACTCCGGGCGCCGGGTGGCCACCGAGATCATCGGGCGGGAGACCGGCGAGCCCGACCCCGGCCCGCCGCGGGTGCCGCCGGGCACCTTCCCGGCAGCCGAGGACTCCCCCAGAGAAGAGGCGGCGTCATGATGCCCGAGAACGTGCAGTCTTCCGCGTACGACCGGATCAGCACGATGTCGGTCCACCTCGCCCGGACCGGTGTCCGCGAAGCGTTCGCCGCCTTGCGCAGGCGTCCCGACCCCGCGGCCGTGGACGGCCTGCGCTATGCGGAGGCGTGGCTGACCACTCCGCTGCGCACGGGTGCGCTGCCCTCGACGAAGGTCACCGGTGTCGCGCTGCTCGCCGCCTGGAGCGACGACGCCGCACTCGACCGTTGCCGGGACCACCCGGCGCTGCGGGTCTACCGGAAGGGCTGGACCGCACGCTTCGAACCCGTGCGGAGCGTCGGGGCCTGGCCGGGGCTCGCCGACCTGCCGCGGCCCGAACAGCCCGCGGGCGACGAGCCGGTCGCCGTGCTCACCATGGCCCGGGTGCGGCTCAACCGGTTCCCCGCCTTCGCGGCGGCCGCCGGCCCCGCCGAGCGCGAGGCGGTGCACCATCCGGCGTTCCTGCAGGGCACCTCTCTGCTGGCACCCCCCAACCGGGTGGCGACGTTCTCCGTCTGGCGCAACGTACGCGACATGCGCAGATACACCGTCGGACACTACCCCGGCGGACACGCGCGGGCGATGAAAGAGCATCACAAGCGTGCGTTCCATCACGAGACACTTTTCGTGCGACTTCGCCCTTATGCGGTCGAAGGCCTGTGGGACGGGCAGGATCCGCTCACAGCACCGGCACTGATGACGAACCAGGACGGGACATGACGACACACGAAATCGAGCTGTCGACCGGCCCGATCGCCTACGAGGACACCGGCGGCGACGGGCCCGTGGTCGTGCTGCTGCACGGTCTGCTCATGGACGCGTCCCTGTGGGAGGCGGTGGTCACCGGGCTGCGCACCGACCACCGGTGCGTGGTCCCGACGCTGCCGCTGGGCGCCCACACGCTGCCGACGGCCGACGGCGCCGACCTTTCGCCGCACGGACTCGCCCGGCTGGTCGCCGAGTTCCTCGACCGGCTGGAGCTGACCGACGTCACCCTGGCCGGCAACGACACCGGCGGCGCGCTGGTGCAGCTGCTGACCGGGATGGACACCGGCCGCATCGGCCGCATCGTGCTGGCCTCCTGCGACGCGTTCGACAACTTCCCTCCGGGGCTGACCGGCAAGACGCTCGTGGCGACGGGGAAGCTCTCGCCCACGATGTTCGGGCTGTTCATGCAGCAGATGCGGCTGAAGCCGGTACGCCGGCTGCCCATCGCCTTCGGGTGGCTGACCAGACGCGGTGACGCCGTGACTGCCCGCTGGGTCAGGCCGTTGCTCTCGCAGCCGGAGATCCGCCGCGACACGGTACGGGTCCTGCGCGGCGTCTCCGCCGCGCGCCAGGTGCTGCTGGAGGCCGTGGAGGACCTGCGCCGCTTCGACCGGCCGGCACTGGTCGTGTGGGCCGAGAAGGACCGGGTCATGCCTCCCGAGCACGGGCGCCGGCTGGCCGCGTTGCTGCCGCAGGGCCGACTCGTGACGGTGCCGGACAGCGACTCGCTCATCCCGCTCGACCAGCCCGCCGAGTTCGTGAAGGCGGTGCGTGAGTTCACCACCTGACCCGCACGGGTGACGAGATGGCGCCGGGCGGGACGGGTCGGCTACGCTGCGCATCACCGCGCACACGGTGCGCAGCACTGCTCCGTCGAACCTGACAGGTGGTCATGGCTTCCCACGCACGCCCCCGCACCGCACCGACGTCCGCCGCGCGCCGCGCCCTGATGCGGGGCGGGCTCGTCGCCACCGCCGCCGGTGCCGCGCTGGGCACCGGCGGCCTGGCGACGGCGAGCGCCGCCGAA
This sequence comes from Streptomyces sp., assembly GCA_035698655.1. Taxonomy (GTDB): domain Bacteria; phylum Actinomycetota; class Actinomycetes; order Streptomycetales; family Streptomycetaceae; genus Streptomyces. The sequence goes on along the minus strand of DASSBO010000551.1, from coordinate 3,511 downwards.
CAGCCCGCCTCCCCGCTGCAGTCGGTCACCTCGCAGCTGGGGCAGCAGGAGCCGGGCACCGGCCTGGAGCACGCCGTCGGAGGCGTGCAGCAGGGCCTGGGCGGCGCGCTGGCCCCGGCGAAGAACCTGCAGCTCGACCCGCTGGCCGGCACCGGCGTCGACCCGCTGGACAACGCGGTCGGCACGCAGGTGAGCAACTTCCAGCCGGTCAGCACCTCGAGCGTGACCGCGCCGGTGACCGAAGGGGCCTCGCTGGCCGAACTCCCGGTCGTCTCCCCCTCGGTGGGGATGCTTCCCGGCTGAGGAGCACCGACCGCCGGCGGGGCGGGTGGCGAGGACACGGGGTCTCGTCACCCGCCCCGCCGCGCTGCGCGCGGTCGCGGTGCAGGTCGCGGTCCGAAAACGACGGGTGTGCCGGACTTCCCACCGGGCAGGGACCGGGAGAGCATCGGCCGGGCCGGACGCCCGAGGCGCAGGTCAGCGCATCTTCAACTCTTCAACGCACCAAGTACCTAACTGTAATGCGTATCTGACGGTACGATGCAGCCCGTGGTACCGACCGGACCGTTCCTCCTTCCGTCGTCCCCAAGTGCTGCACACGGTGCAGTTTCCCGGCCGAGGAGGGGGCGGACGGCCAGGCCGTCGCCGTCGGACTGACCCTCGGGGGAGGATTCCTTGTGCGGCTACTCCTTGAAGCCCGAACAACGTGGACCGGGTACGACCTCTCCGGTTCCGCCTGCTTCGCCGCTTTCATCCCCTCTGAGCCACGCGTGTGGCGTGCTCGGCGCTTTCATCCTCATCCCCTCTCCCCTGGAGTAGCGCCCATGCATCGGTCCGGCCCCACCGCGACCGCACGGAGTTGACCCCGCCCGTCCCGTCGGGCCCCCACCGCCTTCTCACCTTGCCGGACACAGCAGGGACATCACGCATGAGCATTCGCATCATGGTCGCCGACGACCACCTCCTGTTCATGGAGGCGCTCGCGGAAACCCTCAACCAGGTGCAGGACTTCGACGTCGTCGGCATCGCCGGCGACAGCAGGGACATCCTCCCCACCGCACTGCGCGCATCGCCCACCGTGGCCCTGCTGGGCACCGCGGGCCCCGACTGGCTGCGGCAGGCCGCCGAACTGGGGCGCCGGCTCCCCTCGTGCGGCGTCGCGGTGATCGCCGTCAACCCGACCAAGGCGCAGGTGGACCGCGCGGTCGCCGCCGGGGTGCGCAGCGTCGTCCCCAAGCACGCCAAGCTGCCCTACCTCATCTCGGCGATACGCAGCGTCGCCGCCGGGTGCGTGAGCATCGACGTGCGGCTGCTGTGCCCCCGAAGACCCGATGACCGCACGCTCAGCGACCGCGAGGTCGAGATACTGCAGCTCACCGCGACGGGGGCGTCCATCAAGGAGATCGCCAAGGAGCTCTATCTGGCTGCCGGGACCGTGCGGAACCTGGCCTCCACCGCGATCAGGAAGCTCGAGGGCCGAAACCGCTTCGACGCGGCCCGCATCGCAGGCGAGCGCGGCTGGCTGTAATCACCTGCATACGCCGTGTGAGTGAAGCGGGTTTGTCCGCGCCTGCCGTGCCCACTCGCACGGCATGAACGAGAAGACTTCCGAGCCTCCTGATACCGACGAGACCGGCGAGACCCTCCCCGAGGGCCTGGCCGTGACTCCGGTGGTGGCGCTGCCGCTGCTCGTCACGGCCTTCGTGGTCACGCTCATGGCCTGGGCCCTGCTGCAACCAGGCGCGTGAGGCGCCGATCGGGCACGGACGGCGGGCGGCGGCCCGTCGGTCACCGGTCGCCGAACATCTCCTTGCTGACGTCGTCGGGACCGTCGTAGCGGTGGTCGGGCAGCCCCTGGATCTCCTCCTTCATCCGCTGGTCGGCGCCGTTACGCCGCGCACAGTCGACGAGGTCGTCGTGGGACGCCGGATACTCCATTCCCTTGAGTGCCCGCTGCATGTCGACGGGGCTGATCTCGCTCATCGGCCCTCCTCGGGTCCGGGGTCGGTCGCTGTCCCCTCCCGGCGTCCGGGTTACCCCGCCGGCTCCTCGGCATGCGACCGTCCTGCCTCCCAGCTGCCGGGCACGGCCGGCCGGCCCGAGCTGACGTGCCGGTCGTAGGCGAGGCGGGCCATCCCGTCCACCAGGTAGAGCACGTCGGCCTGGCCGGTGTTGCCGTCCAGGTGCCAGTACTCCAGGGCGGCGAGGATCGCCTGCCGCTCCGGCAGGCCCAGCTCCGGGTGCCGGCCCTCGGCGACCAGCTCGGCCGCGGTGTCCTGGGCGCTCCAGCCGTCGGCGTGCCGGGCGTGGATGCGGCTCCGGACGTGGCGCAGGTAGTCCTGGTGCGCCCGCAGCCCCGCCTGGTCGGTGACCGGTCCGTGGCCGGGGACGACGATCTCGGGGTCGAGGTCCAGCATGACGTCGCAGGCGTCGATGACTCCGGCCAGCGGGCCGGCCCAGTGCGTGGGGTGGTCGCCGAGGAAGACGACGTCGCCCGCGCAGACCAGGCGCCGCTCGGGCACGTGCACGATCAGGTCGCCCTGGGTGTGCGCGGGGCCGGTCTCGATGAGCTCCAGGGTCAGCTCACCCACGTGCAGGGTCTCGCGTCCGCTGAAGGTGCGGTCCGGCAGCCGCAGGGACACGCCCGAGTAGTCGTGCGGGAAGTGCTGCCGCATGTACCAGCCCAGCGGTGTGGCCGGGTCGGTGCCGACCACCAGGGCCTCCATCTCCGGCGGTCCCGGTTCCACCGCCGCGTGCGCCAGGTTGGCGGCCGTGGAGACGACCTCCGCGTCGGGGAACAGGCAGTTGCCGAAGGAGTGGTCGCCGTTGGCGTGCGTGTTGACCACGGTGCGGACGTCGGTGCCGGCGGGCAGCACGCGCGCGGCCGCCGCCTGCAGGGCGCGCGTCAACTCCGCCGTGTACGGGGTGTCGACGAGGGCCGCCTCGCCTCCCGAACCGAACAGGACGCAGTTCGCCCAGCCCCAGGTGTTGCTGCCGTCCGGCGCCCACACGTGGACGCCGTCGGCCAGGCGGATCAGCTCGGAAGGAGATCGATTCATAGGCGCCATGATGACGACTTCTCACCCTCGGGCGACACCCCTGTGAGCAGGCCCACATCCGCCGCCCGTGCGCTCAGGGGGTGTCGGGCAGGAAGTGCACCACGATCAGCCGGGCCTCGGGGGCGCCGCCGAGCAGCGCCGCGTTCATGGCCACCCGCCCCGGGCCGTGCACCGGGTGCAGGAACGGCCGGGTGTCGCCGTCGGGATGGCTCAGCGCCCGCGCGTCGCTCTCGAAGATGGGCCCGGCCTGCGGGTCGTTGCGCACGTCCTGCACGAGCCGGCGCAGCGTGGGGTCGTCGGGGTGGCCGGCGGCGGCGGCCCGCAGCTGCGCCAGGACCGTGGGCGCCCAGCTGTTCTCCCAGTCGGCGAGCCTCCTGCGGCCCTCCGGCGTGAGCATCATGTAGTCCATCGTGTTGACCGGCGGCTCCCTGGACTCGAAGAACTCCACGAAC
>DASSBO010000550.1:0-6971 GCA_035698655.1 Streptomyces sp. | reverse complement strand
CCGGCACCGTCGACGATGGTGGTCTCGTCCTTGGTGATGACGACCTTGCGGGCGCGGCCGAGCAGCTCGAGACCGGCGTTCTCCAGCTTGAGGCCGACCTCCTCGGAGATGACCTGGCCACCGGTGAGGATGGCGATGTCGCCGAGCATGGCCTTGCGGCGGTCGCCGAAGCCCGGGGCTTTCACGGCGACGGACTTGAAGGTGCCGCGGATCTTGTTCACCACGAGGGTGGACAGGGCCTCGCCCTCGACGTCCTCCGAGATGATCAGCAGCGGCTTGCCCGACTGCATGACCTTCTCCAGGAGCGGCAGCAGGTCCTTCACGCTGCTGATCTTGGAGTTCACGATGAGGATGTAGGGGTCCTCGAGCTCCGCCTCCATGCGCTCCATGTCGGTGGCGAAGTAGGCGGAGATGTAGCCCTTGTCGAAGCGCATGCCCTCGGTGAGCTCGAGCTCGAGCCCGAAGGTCTGCGACTCCTCGACGGTGATGACGCCTTCCTTGCCGACCTTGTCCATGGCCTCGGCGATCAGCTCACCGATCTGGACGTCCGCGGCGGAGATGGAGGCGGTGGAGGCGATCTGCTCCTTGGTCTCCACGTCCTTGGCCTGCTCCAGCAGGGCGGCGGAGACGGCCTCGGTGGCCTTCTCGATGCCGCGCTTGAGCGCCATCGGGTTGGCGCCGGCCGCGACGTTGCGCAGCCCCTCGCGGACCAGGGCCTGGGCCAGGACGGTCGCGGTCGTCGTGCCGTCACCGGCGACGTCGTCCGTCTTCTTCGCGACCTCCTTGACCAGCTCGGCGCCGATCTTCTCGTAGGAGTCCTCGAGCTCGATCTCCTTGGCGATCGAGACGCCGTCGTTGGTGATGGTGGGGGCGCCCCACTTCTTCTCGAGCACGACGTTGCGGCCCTTGGGGCCGAGGGTGACCTTGACGGCGTCGGCGAGCTGGTTCATCCCGCGCTCAAGGCCGCGCCGCGCCTCCTCGTCGAACGCGATGATCTTGGCCATGTGAAGAGGTCCTCCCGGACTGGCATCCCCCGGCAGGCCAGGGGGTGGCTTCTTCGGACCGCGCTGGCGCCCGCGACGGACGGTCTGCGACCCTGGTGGTTCCTTGCCCCACCCGGGCACGCGGACCTCACCGACCCGGTCCTTGCTGTCACTCTCACTCGGAGAGTGCTAACGCCAATGATTAGCACTCGACCCCTGCGAGTGCAAGCAGGGCAGCAAGCACGGCACAGACCGAGGGCCCGCGCCGGCCTGTGGCCGGACACGGGCCCTCGGGTGTGTCCTGTGGTGTGGGTCGACGCTCAGCCGGTCACACGGACCATGTCCGCCTGCGGGCCCTTCTGACCCTGCGAGACCTCGAACTCGACGCGCTGTCCTTCATCCAGGGTGCGGTAGCCGTCCATCTGGATGGCGCTGTAGTGGACGAACACGTCCGCACCACCGTCGACCGCGATGAAGCCGTAGCCCTTCTCCGCGTTGAACCACTTGACGGTGCCCTGAGCCATTGCTAACTCCCCTATTACTGGCCCTTGCACGAGCCCGCACTTCACGAACCCGGGTCAGACCTCACCTCCGGAACGGGCCGGAGGTGTGCGCCGGAACGCGTCGACCGCCGCTGAATGTATCTGCCCGAACGCCGTGTGCAACAGGTCCGTCGGGAGAGATTTCTGGCCAGGGAAGATCCGACATGAGGGGACATTTCCCGCAACAAAGGCACGCAACGGGCCGGGTGAAAAGCACTTACCTGACAAATGCCACGTCGATTTCGTGCAGAACTTGTCGCGTTCTGGTGTGCCGCCGGCACCCGCGGAAGGGGAAGCGGCATCACTCTACCCTCTCCCGCCACACGGAACGGCCCCCTCCGCTTCCGGGCGGAGGGGGCCGTTCCGGCGGCGCCGGGCCGCGGCGTCGTGGCGTGCCGTCAGCAGCCGCCCGCGACCGCCGGGATGATCGACACACCGGCGCCGTCCGGCGTCGCCGTCTGCAGACCTTCGGCGAACCGGACGTCGTCGTCGTTGACGTACACGTTCACGAACCGGCGCAGCTTCCCGGCGTCGTCCAGCACGCGGGCCGAGATGCCGGTGTGGTTCTTCTCCAGGTCCGACAGCACCTCGCCGAGGTTCTCGCCCTCGGCCTGCACCTCGGAGCGGCCGCCGGTGTAGGTCCGCAGGATGGTCGGGATTCGGACATTCACGCTCATGGACTTCTCCTGATCGACGAAGGCTTCACAGACCGGCCGCGCGGAAGGCGTCCAGGTCGGGGCGGATGACGGCCGACGGGCCGCACGTGGAGGCGACGGCGTCCAGGGTCTTCAGGCCGTCACCGGTGTTGAGGACGACGGTGGTCAGCGACGGGTCGAGCACGCCGTTCTCGAGCAGCTTCTTCGTCACGCCGACGGTGACGCCGCCCGCCGTCTCGGCGAAGACGCCCTCGGTGCGGGCCAGCAGCTTGATGGCGTCGACGATCTGCTCGTCGTTGACGTCCTCCACCGCGCCGCCGGTGCGCCGGGCGATGTCCAGCACGTACGGGCCGTCGGCCGGGTTGCCGATGGCCAGCGACTTGGCGATGGTGTCCGGCCGCACCGGGCGGACCACGTCGTGCCCGTCCTTGAAGGCGCGGGAGACCGGCGAGCAGCCCTCGGCCTGCGCGCCGAAGATCTTGTACGGCCGGTCCTCGACCAGGCCGAGCCGGATGAGCTCCTTGAGCCCCTTGTCGATCTTGGTGACCTGGGAGCCGGAGGCGATCGGGATGACGATCTGGTCCGGCAGCTTCCAGCCGAGCTGCTCGCAGATCTCGAAGGCCAGCGTCTTGGAGCCCTCGCCGTAGTACGGGCGCAGGTTGACGTTGACGAAGCCCCAGCCCTCGCCGATGGGGTCCCCGATGAGCTCGGAGCAGAAGCGGTTGACGTCGTCGTAGTTGCCCTCGATGCCCACCAGCTCACCGCCGTAGACGGCGGCCATGACGACCTTGCCCTGCTCCAGGTCGTGCGGGATGAAGACGCACGAGCGGAAGCCGGCCCGGGCGGCGGCAGCTCCCACCGCCCCGGCCAGGTTGCCCGTCGAGGAGCACGAGAGCGTCGTGAAGCCGAAGGCGCGCGCGGCCTCGACGGCGATCGCGACGACGCGGTCCTTGAAGGAGTGGGTGGGGTTGCCGGAGTCGTCCTTGACGTGCAGCGAGCCGGTGACGCCCAGTTCGCGGGCGAGCCGGTCGGCCTGCACGAGCTTGGTGAAGCCCGGGTTCATGTTGGGCTGCTCGGCCACGTCGGCCGGCACGGGCAGCAGCGGCGCGTAGCGCCAGATGTTCGGCGGTCCCGCCTCGATGCGCCGGCGCAGGCCCTCCGGGTCACCGGTGGGCAGGTCGTAGGCCACCTCGAGCGGACCGAAACACTCCGCGCAGGCGAAGACCGGACCGAGCGGGAAACGCTGCCCGCACTCTCGGCAGGACAGGGCGGCGGCGGGACCGAGCGAGACGGCGTGGTCACGGTTCGTGGCGGACTGCTCAGCAGCTTGCACAGCCATGGAAGGCGAGGCCCTTTCTCCTCATCTTCCTCGCGGCGGATCTCGTCGCGAGACGGAATTGGCACCTTCCCTAGCCGGGAGCCCCGCCGCAGGATGCGCAGGACCGACTGGAGGGTTGCCGGGGCTTCATCGGGCCGTTCCCTCTGCCCCTCTGGATGAGCGGTGTGAAGTTGTTCGCGCCCCCGAGATGCGATGTCGGTCGGCGTTGTTCAAGACTGTAACCGAAGGCCGGGGGCTCTTCGGGGGGTCGTCCGAACCGCGAGACGCAGAATCCCGCGCCATCCTCGGTATCCCGGAACGCCTGCTGTGAGGAGCACACCGTGCTGGACGAGGTCGGCCACTGGCTGCAGCGCCGCTCCTGGGCGGCCGCCGACCGGCCGCTCGAGCGGCTGGTCGCAGCGAAGGCCGCCGCGCGGCGCAGCGGCGCGGCGAGCACCGTGAGCGTCGTGCTGCCGGCGCTGAACGAGGAGCGGACGGTCGGCGCGATCGTCGAGGTGATCCGCCGCGAGCTGATGGGCGTGTCGGCGCCGCTCGTCGACGAGCTCGTGGTCATGGACTCCGGATCGACCGACCGCACGGCGCAGGTCGCCGCCGAGGCCGGTGCCCGCGTGGTCCACCGGGACAAGGTGCTGCCCAGGCTGCCGGCCGTGCCCGGCAAGGGCGAGGTGCTGTGGCGGTCGCTGCTGGTCACCGGCGGTGACATCGTGTGCTTCGTCGACGCCGACCTGACCGGGTTCAGCGCCGAGTTCGTGCACGGCATCGTCGGGCCGCTGCTCACCGAGCCGGACGTGCAGCTCGTCAAGGCCATGTACGACCGTCCGCTGGGCTCGGGCCCGGACGGCAACCACGCGGGCGGCGGCCGGGTCACGGAACTGGTCGCCCGCCCCCTGCTGAACCTGCACTGGCCGCAGCTGGCCGGCGTCGTGCAGCCGCTGGGCGGCGAGTACGCGGCGCGGCGCTCGCTGCTGGAGCAGCTGCCGTTCCCCGTCGGGTACGGCGTCGAGCTGGGCCTTCTCGTCGACACGCTGCACACGGCGGGTCTGGACGCGCTCGCGCAGGTCGACGTGGGTGTGCGGCACCACCGCCACCAGGACGGGCAGGCGCTGGGCAGGATGGCCGCGACCATCTACCGCACGGCGCAGCTTCGGCTGTCCCGCGGCCACCTGGTGCGGCCGGAGATCACCCAGTTCGCCCGTGACCCCGCCGGCGGCTTCACCCCGTGCACGCACCCGGTCGACACCGAGGAGCGCCCGCCGATGCGGGAGATACCCGAGTACGCCCACCGGGAGGCCGCCTGACGCTCCGATCCGGTTTCCCACCGGCGGCGGCCGGTTACGCTGCGGTCATGGTCAACGAGCGGTCCGCACAGGTTCTCGTCGCCTCCAACCGGGGCCCGGTCGCCTTCTCCCGCGCTGAGGACGGCGCGCTCACCGCCCGCAGAGGCGGCGGCGGGCTGGTCTCCGGGCTGTCGGCCATCGGGCCCGACGCGGACGCCGTGTGGGTGTGCGCGGCCCTCGGCGACGTCGACCGGGAGGCGGCGCGGCGCGCCGGGGCCCGGCTGGACGCCGCGGACACCGGCGGGCAGGCCGTCCGGATGCTCGACATCCCGGCGGAGACGTTCGGCGGCGCGTACAACGGTGTCGCCAACTCCGTGCTGTGGTTCGTGCACCACCTGCTGTACCAGACACCGCTGGAGCCCGCGTTCGACGCCTCCTTCGCCGCGCAGTGGGCCGCCTACGAGGCGTACAACGCCGCGTTCGCCGACGCGCTCGCCGAGGAGGCCGCCGAGGGCGCGGTCGTCCTCGTGCAGGACTACCACCTCACCCTCGTACCGGCACTGCTGCGCGCGCGGCGGCCCGACCTGCGCATCGGGCACTTCTCGCACACGCCGTGGGCCCCGCCGGACTACTACCGGATGCTGCCCGACGACGTCGCCGCCGCCGTGCTGCGCGGCGTGCTCGGCGCGGACCGCGCCGGCTTCCTGACCCGCCGCTGGGCCGAGGCGTTCGCCGCGTGCTGCGCCGACGTGCTCGGCGCCGTCGTCGAACCGGCCGACGGCGGCGGTGACGGCGGCGACGTGCTGCGCGTCACGCACGACGGCCGCACCACCCGGCTCGGCGTGCACGGGCTGGGCGCCGACGCCGCCTTCCTCGGCGAGCGGTCCCGCCGCTCCGACGTCGCCGAGCGCATGGAACTGCTGCGCGAGCAGATCGGCGGCCCAGCCGACGGCCCGGAACGGCGGCGGACGATCGTGCGGGTGGACCGCACCGAGCTGTCGAAGAACATCGTGCGCGGCCTGCACGCCTACCGGCGGCTGCTGACCGACCGGCCGCAGTGGCGCGAACGCGTCGTGCACGTCGCGTTCGCCTACCCCTCGCGGCAGGACCTGGCCGTCTACCGCGAGTACACCGAGGAGGTCTCGCGGGTCGCCGAGGCCGTCAACGACGAGTTCGGCACGCCCGGCTGGACGCCGGTGGTGCTGCACGTCAAGGACGACTTCGCCCGCTCGCTGGCCGCCTACCGGCTGGCGGACGTCGCGCTGGTCAACCCGATCCGGGACGGGATGAACCTGGTCGCCAAGGAGGTCCCCGTCGTCTCGGACGACGGCTGCGCGCTGGTGCTGTCCCGCGAGGCCGGCGCGTTCGAGGAACTGGCGGCCGACGCGCTCACCGTCAACCCGTACGACGTGACGGGCACCGCGGCCGCGCTGCACGAGGCGCTGACGATGCCGCACGAGGAGCGGGCGGCCCGCACCTCCCGGCTGGCCGCGGCGGCCACGGCCCTCCCGCCGGCGGCCTGGTTCCTGGAGCAGCTGCACGCGCTGGAGGGTTAGTCCTCCAGGGTGTCCGCGAGGGCGGTCAGCAGGGCCACGACGCCGTGCGGGCCGTCGACGACCAGGTCGGCGCGGGCTGCGAGTTCCGCGACCTCGTCGCTGCCGCTGCACACCAGGACGCCCGAGCGGCCTTCGGCGCGCAGGGCGTCGACGGACGCGAACGCGGCCAGGTCGCCCAGGTCGTCCCCGGCGTAGAGCACGGTCTCGGCGCCCGTCTCGCGCACGAGGCCGCGCAGCGCGTCGCCCTTGTCCATGCCCGGCGGGCGCAGCTCCAGCACCATGCGGCCTGGTTCGACGACGAGGCCGTGGCGGGCGGCCAGTTCGTCCAGCGGCGCCTGCAGCCGCGCGAACGCCTCGGCGGGCCGGTCCGCGCGCCGGGTGTGGACGGCGACGGCGGCGCCCTTGTCCTCGATGTGCACGCCCGGCAGGCCCTCGACGAGGCCGGGCACCGCCTGGCGGGCCGCCTCGACGCCGGGGTGCGGTGGCGGGGCGTGGACGGTGCCGCTCTCCGCGTCCCACCGCTCCGCACCGTAGGCGCCGAGCACGGCGAGGCGGCCGGTGCCGGCCACCCCGGCGAAGCCGCCGTAGCGCACGGCGAGCGCGGCCGGCCGCCCGGTG
>DASSBO010000549.1:0-8663 GCA_035698655.1 Streptomyces sp. | reverse complement strand
GGCCGTGGCGAGTCTCCGCTGCTCAGTCGCCGGCGTTGAGGTGGGTGCGTTCTCCGTCGTGGTCGAGGATGCACAGGAGTTCCGCCGGTCCGCGGTCGGCTCGCAAGGCGTGCGGGGTCATGGTGGAGAAGGAGGCGGCCTGGCCGGCTTCGACGCGGAGGACGCGGGTTCCCAGGTAGAGGACGACGGTGCCCGAGAGCACCGTGAACCAGTCCCTGCCGGGGTGGACGCCGAGGTCGTCCGGTGTGGTGTGGCCCGCCTGGTCCGTGATGCGCATCTTCGCCACCGTCATGCCTCCGGGACCGTCGCCGCGGCTGAGGATCCAGCTGGTCAGCCCGCGGTGCTCGTCCCGCTCGGGCCGGATGACGACGTCGGAGTCGTCGCCGGATTCGACCAGCTGGTCCAGCGAGGTGTTCAGGGCGCGGGCGATCGCGGTCAGCTGGTCCAGAGCGATGCGACGGTGACCGGTTTCCAGGCGGCTGAGCTGGGAGGGGCTGATGCCGGCGCGGTCGGCGAGGTTGTCCAGCGACCAGCCGCGGGCCTTGCGCAGACTGCGGATGCGCAGGCGGACGGTGGCGTCGACGTCCGGTTCTTGCTGCATTGGCAAGAGTGTACGCCGGTACGGCAAGGTCGGCGTTAGCGTCGAGGTATGCACACCCACCATCACCAGGACGCGACGCCGTCCGATCTCGCCCTCGCCGAGATGCTGGAACTGGACGCCCAGGTCCTGCACGCCTACCTCACCGATCTGACCGGCTGGCTCGACACCTTCACCGACGGCTCCACGGAGCGGATCCTCGATGCGGGCAGCGGCCCCGGGACCGGGACCCTCGCCCTGGCGGACCGGTTCCCACGCGCCGGCATCACAGCCGTGGACCTGTCGCCGCAGATGCTGCACCGGCTGGCCGGGCAGGCCACCGCCCACGGCGTCGCCGACCGGGTCCGCACGCTGCAAGTGGACCTGGACGAGCCGTGGCCGGGCAGCGAAACGGGAGAGCCGTTCGATCTGGTGTGGTCCGCAGCGTTCTGGCACCACCTCCAGGACCCCGACCGGGCCCTGCGGCAGGCGCTGGGCAGCCTGCGGCCGCGCGGCCTGCTGGCGATCACGGAGATGGACTTCTTCCCCCGCTTCCTGCCCGAGGACGCCGGCGCCGGCCGCCCCGGACTGGAGAGCCGTCTGCACGCCGCCACGAACCCCGGCGGCGGCGCATCCGACTGGAGCGACCACATTGACCGCGCCGGGTTCACCCTGGAGGCGCACCGGCCCGTGACCGTCGAGCTGTCGGGACCGCCGACGCCGACGGTCCGGCGCTACGCCCGGGTCTGCCTGACCAGGCTGCGCGAGCACGCCGAGGGCGAACTGGCCGCCGAGGACCTGGCGGCCCTCGACGCGCTCCTCGACGACGACGGCCCGCTCAGCGTCGCGCACCGCGACGACATGACCGTGCGCACGACGCGCACGACCTGGGTCGCACGCCGCCCCTGACGGGGGCGGCGAAAGCCGTGGCCCGGCCGGCCGTCACACGACGGTCGGCCGGGCCACGGCTGTGTGCGGGGCCGGTCCGCAGTCAGCTACCGACCGGGGCCAGCTTGTCGACGATGCCCGGGTGGTCGTTCATCCACTTGCGGGTCGACTCCTTCTCGTGGCCTTCGCCGCCCTTGTTGATCTCCGCCTCCAGCGAGCCGAGCGCCTTCTCGGAGAGGTGGAAGTCCTCCAGCCAGCCGTTCAGCTCGGGGAAGTCCTTCGCGAAGTCCTTCTTGGCGGTGATGTGGATGTCGTCGCCCTTGCCCCAGGCGTTCTTGGGGTCCTTGAGCTTCTTCAGCGGGTACTTGGTGTAGACCCAGTGCGGCGACCACGTCGTGGCCAGCACCGGCTCCTTCTGCTTCACCGACCGGTCGATCTCGGAGATCATCGCGCCGGTGGAGGAGGAGACGACCTTGTACTCGTTCTGCAGGCCGTACTCCTTGAGGACCTTCTTCAGGACCTGCATCTCGCCGGCGCTCGCCTCGATGCCGGTGATCTTGTGGTCGAACAGGTCGCCCTTGCCCTTGAGGTCGGCGAGCGAGTCGACGCCCTTGACGTAGTCGGGCACGGACAGCTCCAGGGAGGTCGGGCCGTACCAGGCCCCCACGTCCGTCATCCGGTCGCCGTACTTCTTCCAGTACTGCCCGTGCGTCGTCGGGAGCCAGGCGTCCGTCTGGAAGTCCATCTGCCCCTGCGCGAGCGCGGTGTACAGCGGGCCCGGGTCGAGCTGCTTGACCTTCGTCTTGTAGCCGCGGTCCTCCAGGATGTTGTCCCAGAGGTAGGTGGTCGCGATGGCCTCGGTCCAGGGGAAGTAGCCGATCTTGACGGTCTTGCCGGCGCCCTTGCCGGGCTTGACGTCCTTCCCGGCGGCCTGTTCCTCGCTGCCGCCCGCGCCGGTCAGGTTCATGCCTCCGGCCACGAGCGCCAGGACCACGACGCCGACGACGGCGACCGCGGTGCCCGGCTTGTAGTGCAGGAACCGCATCCGGCCCATCAGCGCGGCGGCCTTGGCCGCGGCGCGGCGACCGAGCGGCGAGACGCGCTCGTTCAGCGCGCCGGTCATCCGGTCCAGGTAGATGGCGAGGATGACGACGGCGATGCCGGACTCCACGCCGAGGCCGATCTCCACCTTGGTGACGGCCGCGTAGACCTGCTCGCCGAGGCCGGCCGCACCGGCCATGCCGGCGATGACGACCATCGACAGCGCCAGCATGATGACCTGGTTGATGCCCGCCATGATCGTCGGCAGGGCCAGCGGCAGCTGCACCCGGGTCAGCGTGTGCTTGGGCCTGGTGCCGAACGCCTTCGCCGCCTCGACGAGGTCCCCGTCGACCTGCCGGATGCCGAGCTCGGTCATGCGCACGCCCGGCGGCATGGAGAACACGATCGTCGCGAGCAGGCCCGGGGTCGTGCCGACGGAGAAGAACATCACGCCGGGGATCAGGTAGACGAACGCCGGCATCGTCTGCATCACGTCGAGCACCGGGCGTATCGCGGCGCTGACCGCCTTGTTGCGCGAGGCGAGGATGCCGAGCGGCACCGCGATCACGATGGTGATGACGGCGGCGGCGATCACGAGGGAGAGCGTCGCCATCGCGTCGTCCCACAAGGCGAAGGAGTCGATCAGCGCGAAGCCCACGAAGGTGAGCACGCCGGGCAGCAGCCCGCGCAGCCAGAAGGCGATGACGGCGAAGATGCCGGCCATCAGCAGCGGCTCGGGGCTGCCGAGGACGGCGTAGATGCCGTCGTCGAGGCCGGTCAGGACGGTGTCGACGAAGTCGAAGAGCCAGCGCAGGTGGACCTGCAACCAGCCGACGGCGGTCTCGACGCCGTTGCCGGGGTGGAACTCAGGCACGGGCGGACACCTCGGCTGCGTCGTCGTCCGCGTCGCGGACGGATCCGTCGTCTGCGAGCTGCGGCTCCTCCGCCAGCGCGGTCAGCAGCCGCTCACGGTCGACGACGCCGATGGGGGCGCCGGACTCGTCGGTGACGATGACCGCGTCGTCGCTCGTGGAGAAGGGGGTGAAGAGTTCGGCGAGGGGGGTCTCGGCGGTGACGGTGGCGGCCGCGTCCGGTGAGGAGTCCTTCTCCAGGTCGGTCGCGTCCTTCGCGTGCGTCGTGTGCGTCGTGTCCGCCTCGTCCGCGTCCTCCATGATGGAGCCGGCGGTGAGCACCCGGGAACGGTCGACGTCCTGGGTGAAGGAGGCGACGTAGGCGTTGGACGGGCGCACGAGGATGTCCTCGGCGGTGCCGTTCTGCACGATCTCGCCGTCGCGCATGACGGCGATGCGGTCGCCGAGGCGCATGGCCTCGTTCAGGTCGTGGGTGATGAAGACGATGGTCTTCTTCAGCTTCCGCTGCAGCTCGAGGAGCTGGTCCTGCATGTCGCGGCGGATCAGCGGGTCCAGGGCACTGAAGGCCTCGTCCATCAGCAGCAGCTCGGCGTCGGTGGCCAGCGCCCGGGCCAGGCCGACGCGCTGCTGCATGCCGCCGGACAGCTCGTCGGGCCAGGAGGTCTCCCAGCCCTTCAGCCCGACCATCTCCAGGGCCTCGGTGGCGCGCTCGAGACGCTCGGCGCGGGGCACGCCCTGCACCTCGAGGCCGTAGGCGGCGTTCTCCAGCACGCTGCGGTGGGGGAAGAGCGCGAAGTGCTGGAAGACCATGCTGATCTTCTGCGAGCGGACCTCACGCAAGCGTGCCGGGCTCAGCGCGGTGATGTCCTGGCCGTCGAAGAGGACCCGGCCGGACGTCGGCTCCAGCAGGCCGTTGAGCATCCGCAGCAACGTCGACTTGCCGGACCCGGAGAGGCCCATGACGACGAAGATCTGCCCCTCCTCGACCTCGAAGGAAGAGTCGATGACCGCCGCGGTCGTACCCTCGGCACGCAGGGCGTCACGGTCGGTGCCGGACTCGAGCCGGTGCACGGCCTGTTTCGCTCGTTTTCCGAACACCTTGTACAGGTGCTCGACTTTCAGTCTTGACACGTACACCTCTCGGGTCGAACCAGACCGCGACCCGCCACTTCCTGCCGGCGGATCGCGAAGCGACGCCCACCGCACCGGTCCGGTTCACGTCCCAGGAAACTGGTGCACTCCGTCGCTGACATCGGCCGCGCCTGCCCAGTTGGTGTATCGGTAAACAACTTTCCCTTTGAGACGACGATCACACCGACTGGGCGGCCTTTCTGCGCCGCAGCAGCAGCGCGCCGAGGGCTGCGGCGAGCAGGGCGGCCGCCACTCCGGCGCCGAGCGTGAGGACGGCCAGTGACCGGGGCGTCAACGGTCCCTCCGCGAGTACGGACCACAGCGGGTCGTGGAACGCGGTCGCCGCAAGCATGCCGAGGCACCCGGCGAGGGCCGACGCCTCGGCGACGCGGCGGGGCCGACTGCGGGCCGGACGGGCGACGAACCCGGTGACCGCGTTGCCGATCAGACAGAAGGTGAGGCCGGCGGACGTCATGGCGACCAGCCACCAGCTGACGAGGACCGGGTCCGTCATGTGTTCGCCGACGGCCTGCGCCCCGGTGAGGGCGGCCGCGGCAAGCACGCTGAGCACGAGGAACACGGTCATCGCGCGGCGGCGCGCCCGGTCCGCGACCTGCGGCGTGACCCAGCGCCGCAGCACGGGAATCCGCAGACAGAGGTGGACGACGTCGCCGAGTCCGTCCTGTCGCCATCGGCCGGACGCGCCGCGCTGTCGACGGCTGCGCACGAGCAGGGCCGCGGCCGCCAGGGCGAGCACTGAGAGGACGGCCAGCGCGACGGTCACCGTGCTCCACGTTCCCGGGGAGGCCGAATTCGCCCCCACGGCGACGGCAGCCCACTCCACGGCGAGCGTGAACCAGACCAGAGCGGTCATCGCTCCCGCCGCGCGCACTGTCTGGTGCGACCGGTCGGGGCCGCCCGGCGCGTGCCTCGCGAGCAGCCGCAGGGCGATCAGCAGCACCAGCGCGGGCACTGCGAACTGAGTCAGCGAGACCACCGCGTGGTACGGGTCTGCTTTCCACGGGGTGGCCGCCCACAGTCTCTTGTCCTGGATCTCCGGAACCGTCACCGCCTCGAACACACCGGCCACGACCAGGGCGGCCGCGATCGCCGCCGAGGAGATCCGCGCGTCGTCCGCCGTACTCTTCATGACCTCATACGACGCAGCACGTACTACGAGGCAAGTAGTATCGACTCGCGTACTATTCTGGAACGGACGCAAGGAGGCCCATGCACAGCAACGACGCCCAGATGCTCGTGCTCACCGTCCTCGCGGACGGCCCGCTGCACGGGTACGCCATCAACACGGCGATCGAGGAACTCACCGGCCGCAAGCTGGGACCGGGCAGCCTCTACGGGGCACTGTCCCGGCTGGAGGGCCGCGAACTGATCCGGCCCGCCGACGAGGCCGCCGACGCCCGCGAACGGCACCGCACGGTGCAGATCACCGAGGCCGGCCGCGACGTGCTGCGCGCCGAACTCCAGCAGATGGCGCGTGTCTCCGCCGCCGGCCTGCGTGCGCTCGGCGTCACTCCGGCATGAACGCAGCCACGCTCCTGACGCGGCTGTACCCACCCGCCGTCCGCGAGCGATGGGGCGCGGACATCAGCGAGCAGGTGGCCGCCTCGGGCGTGCGGTCCTGGGCCGACACGCTCGCCGGTGCCGCACGGTTGTGGTTCCACCCAGGCGACTGGCCCGAGACGTCCGCCGGGCAGACCCGCCGTGTGCTGACCGTCGCGCTGTTCGTGCTGGTCGCGATGGCCGGGCTGCTACTGCGTACGGTCGAACCGTCCACGACGCTGACCGCCGACATCCGCCACCCCGTCAGCAGCCTGTGGCTCGTGCCGCTCCTGCTGGGAGTCGTCCTCGCCACTCCGCTTCCGCCGCTGCGTGGCGACGCGCTGCGCCGCCTTGCCGTCGCGACCGTCCGCGCCCTGACCGCTCCGGCCGTCGCGGCCCTGGCCGTGTTCTGGTCAGCGTGGAGCGGCACGGCCACACACCTCACCGGCCTCGCCCACGCCGCGGCATTCCTCTGCTACTGGCTCACCCTCGGTTTCGTCGCGCTCCGCCTGTGCACCCTGGTTGCCCGCGTCAGCCGCACCGCCGCCCTGCCCACCACTCGTCGGCTGTCCACGGCGCTGCTGTGCGTCGGGGCGGGACTGACCTTCGCCTCCGCCCAGTACCTCGTCACCGTCCTGCGGACCGCTCCACAACCGGCGACGCTCGCTCAGACGGCAGCGCTGGCGCTCCTGGCGACGACTGCACTCGGCGTGGGCCGCGACCTGTGGCACAGGCCGGCATAGCCGCCGCGGCGGTGCCCCGGTCAGCCGCCGTAGCGCCGCTGACGGCCGACGAAGCTGCGCAGGGCCCGCAGGAAGTCGACCTCCCGGAAGGCGGGCCAGTAGGCCTCGCAGAAGTAGAGCTCCGAGTAGGCGCTCTGCCACAACAGGAAGTTGGAGAGCCGCTGTTCGCCGCTGGTCCGGATGACGAGGTCGGGGTCGGGGCGGCCGGCGGTGTACAGGTGCCGGGCGAGGTCCTCCTCCGTCAGGCCGTCGGCCACCTCTTCCAGGGTGCGGCCGGCGGACGCCTGCTCACGGAGCAGGTCGCGCATGGCGTCGAGCACCTCCTGCCGGCCCCCGTAGCCGATCGCCAGCGTCAAGTGCGCGCCGCTCGTGCACGCGCGGCCGGCTTCCACCGCCTGCTTGAGGGCGCGTGCCGTCGAGTCGGGCAGGAGGTCGAGGGATCCCGCGACGTGCAGCTGCCAACTCGGGTCGGCGACGGTGAGCTTCTCGGTGGCGACCTTCTCGATGACCTGCATGAGGAAGGCGACTTCCGCACTGTTGCGGCCGGTCAGGTTCTCCGTGGAGCAGACGTAGACCGTGACGTGCCGGATGCTCAGCGCCTCGCACCAGGACAGGACTTCGTCGACGTGGTCGGCGCCGGCCTTGTGACCGAGACTCGGGTTCGCCAGGCCCACCTGGCGCGCCCAGCGCCGGTTGCCGTCCATGATCAGACCGATGTGCCGGGGCAGCGGCCCCGCCGCGAGCTGCTTGCGCAACCGACCGGCGTAGAGGGCGTAGAGCGGCGTTGAGAGCTTCATGGCGTCCTTTCACGGGCCCGGCACACGCCTGCATACTACGCGGCGAGTAGTACGCGGCGCGTGTCATCGAGGAAACGGGCGGCCAGTCCCGTGTCCCGCGGCGAGGGCGTGCAGGCGTGCGTGCGGCACTGCGTGGGCCGTGCGGCCGAGGCGGCCGGTGACGGTGATCGCGGCGCACAGGGCGTTGAGCACCGACTCCTCCACGGCCGCCAGCGCGGCGCCGAAGAGGGGGTCGAGGTGGTGGTCGGCCACCGGTTCCGCACCTCGTTGGCCGGCACGGGCGGCCGCCGTGCTGAACGCGATGGCGTAGTCGCCGCTGCCATTGCTGTACGAGGCGCCGGCCCGGGCGAGCCCGAACACAGCGCGCCGCGCCAGCCGGGTCAACTGCCGGGCGTCGAGAGGGGCGTCGGTGGCGACGACGATCATGCACGAGCCGTCGTCCGGCGGCCCGGCCGCCGAGGGCTCGGCCGCCGGGGGCTCGACCGGCACGCCGCCGACCCGCAGCGTGCCGCCGAAGTTGGCCTGCAGCAGCACGCCGAGCGTCACCGTCTCACCCGTGCCGCCCAGCTCCACGCGCCGCGAGGCCGTGCCGATCCCGGCCTTGAAGCCGAGCGCGCACGTCCCCGTACCGGCACCGACGCACCCTTCCGTGACCGGCCCGCCCGACGCTTCGTTGATCGCCTCACGGACGTGCTCTGCGCGTACGGGCCGGGCCCGGATGTCGGACAGATACCCGTCGTTGCACTCCCCCACCACCGGGTTGAACGACTGCACGTCCGCGCAGTCGGCGCGGCCCAGCATCCAGCTCACCACGGCGTCGGCGGCGCGGAAGGCGGACAGCGTCGAGGTGAGGACGACGGGCGACTCGAGCTGCCCCAACTCGGCCAGTTGGGTCGCGCCGACGAGCTTGCCGTACCCGTTCCCGGCGAACAGCCCCGCCGGCAGCCGGCCGTGCGGCGTCGGCCCGGTCCCGGCCGGCACGACGGCCGTCACCCCGGGGTGCACGTCCGGCGGCTCCTGCACGGTGCAGTGCCCGACCCGCACCCCGGGCACG
>DASSBO010000548.1:0-2438 GCA_035698655.1 Streptomyces sp. | reverse complement strand
AGGGAGGTGGTGGCTCATGGTACGTCGGTGGGCGGCGGTCGCAGGAACCGGCGCGGCGGTGCTCCTCATAGGCGCAGCACCGGGATTCGCGGCGACGAAGCGGGTGTACATGGGAACGCCTCCCAGCGCCCAGAAGAGCCTTCAGGCGGCCGGCGCGGACGTCAACGCGTTCTTCCCGCGCGTCACGACGGTCCACGTCGGAGACCGTGTGCGGTTCGAGCCGGTGGGCTTTCACACGTTCGACTTCCCGCCGAGGGGCGGCGACCCGCTGCCTCTGATCTCGCCGACCGGGCAGAAGCTGTCCGGGGCGCTCGACGCGGCCGGGACGCCATTCTGGTTCAACGGACAGGACCAGGTCGGCTTCACCCCGGCGCTCGGCCCGCCCGGCTTGTTCGGCAAGACCGTTCGGTACACCGGGTCGAACCGGGTGGAGAGCGGATTGCCGCTCGCCGAGAACCCGCCGGCGGTCACGGTTCGCTTCACGAAGCCCGGCCGGTACGTCTACTACTGCGACGTGCACCCGGGCATGAAGGGGGTCGTCATCGTCAGGCCGCGCGCCCGCAAGGTTTCGTCGGCCCGCGCGGATGCCCGCCGGGTGGCGCGTCAGGTACGTCGCGCCAAGCGCGTGGCGGCGGGCCTGCCGACGCAAACGCCCCCGACGGGCACAGTCGATGTCGGCAACTCCGGGCCCGGCGGCGTGGAGTTCTTCGGCTTCCTGCCGCAGACGCAGACGGTCAGTCCCGGCACGACGCTCGTGTTCCGCATGAGCCCGTCGTCGTATGACGTGCACACCGCGACGACCGGCCCGGGCAACCCCGAGAACGAGCCCGACTCGTACCTCGGCAAGCTGGCGTCCACGTTCGAGCAGCCGGTGTTCGACCCGGCCGCCGTCTACCCGAGCGATCCGCCGAGCCCGACGCCGACCCTCACGCCGACGACGCACGGCAACGGGTTCTGGAACTCGGGCGTCCTGGACACGACCTCGGCGACGCCGTTGCCGGCGCAGGCGAGCGTGACGTTCACCGCGCCGGGCCAGTACGAGTTCTACTGCCTGATCCACCCGTTCATGCACGGCACCGTGATCGTGCGATGAAGCGTGCGGCCACGGTGCGAGTGGCCGCGATCGTGCTCGGGGCGGTGGCGCTGCTCGCCACCGCCCCGGCCGCATCCGGGGCGGTCCGCGAGTACTGGGTCGCGGCGGTCCCGGCGATGTGGAACATGGTGCCCAACCAGCGCGACGCGATCATGGACGTCGGCTACGACCCGTCGGTGACCGTGCTGCCGACGGTCGTCTACCGCCGCTACACGCCGGGCTGGAAGCGCCCGCTGCGCAACGCGCCGCGGGGCTCGAGCAACCAGGACCTCATCCCGGGGCCGCTGATCCGCGCGCGCGTCGGCGACCGCATCGAGGTGCACTTCAAGAACCTCGACCGCGTGTACCGCCGCCCGCACTCGATGCACTTCCACGGGGTGCGCTACAAGCCGAGCTCCGACGGCGCGTACCTGCCCGGGTTCTCGGGACCGGACGCCGAGGTCGAATACGGCCAGCACTACACGTACGTCCTGCACGCCGTGCGCACCTCCGTCGGCGTCTGGCCGTACCACGACCACTCGCCGTCGATGGAGGAGTCGATCGCCGGCGGCATGTACGGGATCGTCTCGATCCTCGGCCGCCGGGAGGAGGCGCCGGACCACGAGTTCCAGGTCGTCATGGCGCCGATGGGCCAGTTCCAGACCATCGACGGCCGGGCGTTCGTCGGCAACACGCCGGTGTTCCGCGCGCGGCCCGGCGAGCTCGTCCAGTGGGACGTCACGGCGATGGGCTCCGAGCACCACACGTTCCACGTCCACGGGCACCGGTGGGTCGACGCCGACGGGGCGGACCGGGACACGCAGACCGTCGGCCCCGCCGAGAGCTTCCGCATCCGGTGGCGTGAGGAGGACCCGGGCACGTGGCTGTACCACTGCCACGTCGAGAGCCACATGATGGCCGGGATGATCGGCATCTACCGGGTGACGCAGCGATGAGCCGTCGCCTGGCGGGCGTCGTCGCGGTTGCGGCCCTGGCGTCTCCCGCGGCCGCGGTGGCGCAGCATGCCGGCGGGCATGCGATGCCGGTGGCGGCGCCCGGGACGGGCCCTGCCGTCTCGATCGGCTTCGACGCCTACTCCCCGCCGCTGACCGACGTGCTCACGGGGGACACCGTCACGTGGTCGAACAACAGCGTCCGGGCGCACACGGTCACCGCACGGGACGGCTCGTGGGGGTCCGTGCGGCTGGTCCAGCGCGAGACCTACGCGCAGCGCTTCGCCACCGCGGGCGCCTACGGCTACTTCTGCACGCTGCACCCCGGGATGACCGGCGAGGTCGACGTGCACGACGTGCTCCTCGACCGGCCCGCGGCGCCGGCCGGGGGCGGACGGCCCTACCCGCTGGCC
>DASSBO010000547.1:0-10902 GCA_035698655.1 Streptomyces sp. | reverse complement strand
AGGGCGGACGGGCACAGGTACGTCCAGTCCACGTCGCCCGCGACGCGGACCAGCTCGTACTGCTCCACGCTCGCCTGGGCCACCTCGCGCCACTGCGGCGGGACGAACGCCGGATCGTCGACGGCGGCCGCGCCGCCGTTGCCGGGCACGGTGAGGCTGCCGGCGCCGCCGACGACCAGCAGCCGCGTCGTGCTGCCCGTCAGCGCTGCCAGCACCGCCTTCGTGACGACGGCCATCTCGTGTTCGCGGCCGGGCGCGGGCCGGGTCGACTGCACGAGCACGTCCTGCCCGGCGGCCAGTGCGGCCACCTGTGCCGGGTCGGCCGCGTCCCCGGCGCGAAAGCGGACCCCGGCGGGCAGCCGGCCTTCCCGGGGCGCGCTGCGTCCCGCGCCCGTGACGTGGTGCCCCCGGGCCGTGGCCTCGGCGACGATGCGGCTGCCGGCCATTCCGGTGGCGCCGAGGACGGTGATATGCAGCGGTGTCATGACTTCCTCCGTCGGGGAGTGAGTTGGGCGGCGGCGATGGAGACGAGCGCGAGGGTGAAGCCGGCCGTCTGGGCCGGGGTGAGGGACTGGCCGAGTACCGCCCACCCGAGGACGGTGGCGACGACCGGGGACAGCAGCGGCAGGAAGGACAGCGCGGCGACCGGAAGCCGTTCCAGCCCGCGGAACCAGACCGCGTAGGCGAGCAGCGTGCCGACTCCGCCCAGCCACAGGTAGCCGCCGACCGCGGTGGCGTCGAGGGCCGGGGGAGGCCCTTCGAGGGCGAGCGCGAGCGGTGCCAGGAGCAGGCCGCCCGCGGTGAGTTGCCAGCCGGTAAACGCCGTCAGGCTGACGCCGTCCGGCCGGCCCCACTTCTTGGTCAGGACGACGCCGGTGCCCATCGTCACCGTCCCGGCGAGGCCGGCGGTCACGCCGACCGCGTCGATCGCAAAGTCGCCGCGCAGCACCATCGCCGCCACACCGACCGCGCCGGCGACTCCCCAGCCCAGCCGCCATCGCGTCGGCCGCTCGCGCAGCAGGACGAGCGCCAGCCCGGCGACGGCGAGCGGTTGCACGGCGCCGAGGGTCGCGGCCACCCCGCCGGGCAGCCGGTAGGCGGCGAGGAAAAGCAGCGCGAAGAACGCGCCGATGTTCAGCGTGCCGAGCACGGCGGCCCGCCACCACCAGTCGCCGCGCGGCAGCGTCCGGGTCGCGGCGAGGACGATCAGCCCGGCGGGCAGCGCGCGCAACGCCCCGGACAGCAGGGGTCGGTCAGGGGGCAGCCACTGCGAGGTGACCAGGTAGGTGGTGCCCCACACGGCGGGGGTGAGCGCGGTCAGCGCGGTGGTCCCGAGCAGGCGAGGTGACGTGGTGGGTGTGGTGGCGGCCGGTGCGGTGACGGGGCCGGCCGGTGCGGCGGTGGTGGGCATGCGCCGATTCCTCTCAACATTGAAATGTTCAACTCTGAGGCAGATTAGCTCTCTGCTAGCTTGGCGTCAAACAGTTCAATGTTGAGAGGTTCATGGGATGGGTGACAGCGTCGACCGCGTACTGGAGCAATGGCACGCCGAGCGTCCCGACATCGACCCCTCGCCGATGGGCGTCGTCGGGCGGATCTCGCGCGCCTCGGTCCTGCTGAGCCGCGCGTTGGGCGCGAACTTCGCCAAGTACGACCTGCAGCGCTGGGAGTTCGACATCATCGGCACGCTGCTCAGGTCCGGCCCGCCGTACCGGCTCACCGCGGGCCGACTCACCGCCGCGACCATGGTGACCTCGGGCGCGATCACGAACCGCATCGACCGGCTCGTCGCCCGCGGCCTCGTCGACCGGGTCACCGACCCGGGCAACCGGCGCTCGGTCCTGATCTCCCTGACCCAGGACGGCCGCGACCTGGCGAATGAGGTCGTCGCCCACCATGCGGCCTACGAGGCCGAGTTGCTGGACCCGCTGACCGGCCGCGAACGCGATCAGCTCGCCGCGCTGCTCCGCAAACTCCTCACCGGCCTCGGCGACACCCCGCCGACGAAGTGACCGCCTTGCTTGGCGCGGGATTCTCTGACTAAGGTCAGAGAGTATGACGGAGCAGGTGGAACGGGTACGGCGCTTCAACCGGACGGTTGCCGAGCGGGTCGGCGTGCTGCACGACCACTACCTGGGCGGCGCGCGCCCCTACGGGCAGGCGCGGCTCCTGTGGCAGATCGGCGACGAGGGCACGCACGATGTCCGCAGCGTGCGAGACCGGCTCGGCCTCGACTCCGGCTACGTGAGCCGGCTGCTGCGCGCGCTCGAGCGCGACGGCCTCGTCGCCGTCGAGCCGCACCCCCGCGACCGGCGGGTGCGCACCGTGCGGCTGACCGAGGCCGGGCGGGCGGAGCGTGCGCTTCTCGACGGCCGCAGCGACGCCCTCGCCGCCTCGCTCCTCGACCCGCTCGACGCCCGGCAGCGCGAGCGGCTGACCTCGGCCATGGCGGAGGTCGAACGGCTGCTGACCGCCTCGGTGGTCTCCGTCGAAGTGCTCGACCCCGACCACCCGGACGCCGTGCACTGCCTGCGCTCCTACGCCGCCGAACTGCAGGAACTCTTCGACGGCGGCTTCGACCCCGCGAACAGTCTGCTGCCCGACCCGGGCGAGCTGCGCGCGCCGCGCGGGCTGTTCCTCGTCGCCCGGCTGTACGGCGAGCCCGTGGGGTGCGCCGGGCTGAAGCTCCCGGCCGGCGCGCCCGCCGAGATCAAGCGGCTGTGGGTCTCCCCGCAGGCCCGAGGCCTCGGCCTGGCCCGGCGCCTGCTGTCCGAACTCGAGGAACGCGCCGCCCGGCACGGCCATGATCTGGTGCGGCTCGACACCAACAAGGCCCTGGAAGCGGCCACGCGCCTCTACCGCACCAGCGGCTACACCGAGGTCCCCGCCTTCAACGACGAGCCGTACGCCCACCACTGGTTCGAAAAGCGACTCATCCCCGAGGCGGAGTAGCACGGCGACTCAGGGTGCTGTGGGGGGTGGGCCCGGGACATCCCCGATGGTCCGCGGGCGCCGGCGCTGCGACGGTACGGTCATGCACCCTTCCTCACCGGCCCGGGTCCGGGTCTGCGCCCTGCTGGCGCCTGTGTTGTTGCTGCTGTACGGCCTGCTGCGGCTGGTCGACGGCCTGGACGGAGACCACGGTCCGGGCATCGCCTGGAACGTGGGTCACGCACTGTTCTTCGCCGGGATCGTGCTGTTCGGCCTGCTGGCCGTCGGACTGCGCGGCCTGCTGCCCGACGACTCGGCGCGGCAGCGGCTCCTCGGAAACGTGGCCACCGTCGTCGCGTTGTTCGGCGTGGCCTGCTTCCTGTGGGTGATCCTCGGCGACCTGTTCGCCGGCTTCGGCGACGCCGCGCCGCTGCCGGACCCGCTCATGTCGTTCGGCCCGCTCATGCTGCAGGCCGGGCTGCTCGTCCTGCTGGTGATGCTGGTCGTTCTGCGGCCGCGCCGGCTGCCTGCCTGGGCGCCCGCGCTGGTGCTCGTGGGGTTCCTGTGCATCCCCGTGAACCTGGATCTGCTGCCGGTCGGCGCCCTGCTGGTGCTGGCGGGTCTGTCGCCGCTGGCCCGCCGGCGGCCTGGCTCGGTCCCGGGGCCGGCAGCCGTCGACCACGCCTGACCGGCGGTCAGGACAGGTGTGCGGGCCCGCCGTGTGCAAGGCTGGGACGGTGAGTGAGGCGGCGGCCCGCGGGCTGCGGGTGATGACGGTGAACGTGCTGGCACCGCAGTACGCCGACGGTCCCGGCCGGCGGTCGGTCCTGGCCCGGGAGATCCGGCACCTGGCCCCGGACGTCCTCGCCCTCCAGGAGGTGACTCCAGGGGACGTGGAAGCCCTCGTCGACGATGGCTGGCACGTCGTTCCTCATCCGCGCTGGTCGTCCGACGGAGTCGGAGCGGTCCTGGCCGCCCGGCACCCCTTCGGGGACACCCGGTCGGACACGCTCGAGGTCACCGAGCGGACGGTGCACACCGACTGGTGCGGCGTCGTCACCGCGGAGCTGCGGCTTCCCGAACCCCTCGGCACGGTCCTCGTGGTCCACCACAAGCCGAGCTGGCCCTACGGCTACGAGCACGAACGGGAGCTGCAGGCCCTGGTCGCCGCGCGCCTCGCCGAGGCGGCCGCTGCCGAGTGCTCCGCGCGCCACACCGTCCTGCTCGGAGACCTCGATGCGTCACCGCACGCTGCGAGCCTGCGGTTCCTGCAGGGCCTGCAGGCGCTGGACGGCGTCAGCGTCTGTTTCCAGGACGCCTGGGCGACCGTGCACCCCGGCGAACCGGGGCCCACGTTCAGCCCGGCGAACTCCCTCGTGCGGCAGGGGGACATGCCCGAGGCGTCGGACCGCCGCATCGACTACGTCATGCTGCGCTGCGGCCCGCACGGGCCCACCCTGCGTGTCACCTCCTGCCGGCGGGTCCTGGTGGAACCGGTGAACGGCGTGCAGGCGAGCGACCACTACGGCGTGGCCGCCGACCTGACGCTGCCGGACCATCCGCCCGGCAGGTGGGCGACATCGTGGCTCGCGTCGCCGACGAGGGGTGGCTCGAAGTAGGGGGCCGGGTCCGGGCCGCAGGCCGGCGGACGCTCGGCGGGTAACCGGATGCGGGGTCAGATCCAGTGGGGTGCCGGGGGGACGGGCATGGGGCCGGCGGGTGTGGTCGCGCGCAGGTCGGTGCCGGTGGAGCGGCCGGTGAGCCAGGCGAGGAGGGCCGGCTGCGGGCCGCGGACGGTCGGGGCACCGGCGCCGAGCCGGTGGGTCAGGTCCGTGTCGGTCGCCTCGACGTGCACGGCCGGCACCGGCGTGCGGCGGGCGAGGGCCTTCACCAGGTCGTCGATGATCCAGCGTGCCGTCTCCGACGGGACGTCGGCGAAGGTGTAGCCGGCGGCCAGGTCCGCGTGGTGCACCTCCAGTTCGCGCAGCCGGGTGGCCACCAGGGAGGCCGGGGTGCGCAGTTCGCCGGTGCGCATGCGGACCTGCGCGTTCCAGGCGGTCGGCGGCAGCGCCCGCACCGCCGCCTCGAACCGTGCCGACGTCGCGCGGACGTCCGCAGCGAGGACCGTGACGGGACGGCCGGCGCCGTCTTCGATCTCGGCCGCACGCGCCGCCATGCTCGGGTACTGCGGCGTCTCCACCCCGGTGCGCGCCGAGTCGAGCAGCCGGCACAGGCTGTCCGTCGCACGGGCGACGTGCGTGGCGACGTGCCCGCGCGTCCACGGCGGGACGAGGCTGTCCTCGCGGGCCTGCACGTCGCTCAGCGACTCCACGCTCGCCGCGAACCGCTCCGCGGCTTCGGCCACGGGCTTGAGCAGCACGCTCGCATCCATGACAGCACCCCCAGTGTCAGATTTATCGCAATGCGGAAAAGTAGTTCCGGATGGCGATTGCGGGGCGACGATAAGCAAGCGTCCCCGCCCAGGTCAATGGCCGCCTGTGGGCGCGAGGGCTCGGAAGAGCACGCCCGTGCCGCCCTCGAAGGTGATGCCCGGGTACCAGAAGTCGCGGGTGACCTCGCGGAAGCCGAACCGCTCGTGCAGGGCGATGGACGCGTGGTTGCGGGCGTTCGCGACGTACCAGACGGCGCCCTCGCCGTGCTCCTCGAAGGCGCTGCGCATGCGGGCGTGCGTCAGCGCCGTCCCGACGCCGCGCCCACGGTGGGCGGGGGAGACGACGAGTCCCCCGAGGTAGGCACCGCTCGGCGCCTCGCCGTCCGCGCCGCCGGACGTGAACCACGTGAGGCGGCCGTAGCCGATGACCGGTCCGGCCTCGTCGTCGCCCGCGTGGGCGACCAGCAGCTCGCGGTCCGCGCGGCCGAGCTCGCGACGGAGTCGCCGCCCCGCCTCCTCCGGCGTCCCGCCGCTGTGCAGGCTCACCAGCACGGCGCAGTCCGCCAGGTCGGCCGGCCGCGCAGGCCGGATGCGGAACGCTGTGCTGTCGACCGGCTCCATGGCGGCATGATGCCGGAAGAGGGAATAGTTCAAGCTTCAACTAGGTTGTGTCTCGCAACCTGCGTGGAAGGGAGACACCATGCCCGCCGTGACCGCCGACACCCTGACCCTGCCCCGCGTCACCGCGCCCGCCGAGGCCGGAATCGCGTGGCGGCCGGTGGCCAAGACCGTCACCGCCCGCCGGCAGCAGGAGGGCGAGGGCTTCGAGGTCCGCCGCCCCTTCCCGGGGATGAACCTGAGCCTGGCCGACCCGTTCCTGCTCCTCGACCACCTCGGCGCCGTCGAGTACGGCCCCGGCGAGGCCAAGGGCGCCCCCTGGCACCCGCACCGCGGCTTCGAGACCGTCACCTACATGATCGACGGCGCCTTCGAGCACCAGGACTCCACCGGAGGCGGCGGCCTGATCACCGAGGGTGCCACCCAGTGGATGACGGCCGGTGCCGGCGTGATGCACTCCGAACTCCCGCCGCAGGACTTCGTCGCCCGCGGCGGCCTGTTCCACGGCGTGCAGCTGTGGGTCAACCTGCCCAAGGCCCTGAAGTGGACGCCGCCCACCTACCAGGACATCAAGGCCGGCCAGACGGCGCTGCTCTCCAGCGACGACGGCGGCGCGCTGCTGCGCGTCATCGCCGGCGAGCTGGACGGCCACCAGGGCCCCGGCGTGACGCGGACGCCCATCACCTACGTCCACGCCACCGTCAGCCCTGGCGCCCGCCTCGCCGTGCCCTGGCCGAAGGACTTCAACGCCCTCGCCTACGTGCTGGCCGGCAACGGCACCGTCGGCGTCGAGGAACGTCCGCTCGCCGAGGGACAGCTCGCCGTGTTCGGGCCCGGGGACGCACTCACCCTGCGCGCCTCGGACGGCCAGGACTACAACGGCAGCCGCACCGGCTGGGAGGTCCTGCTGCTGGGCGGGCTGCCGATCCGCGAGCCCGTCGCCCGTTACGGACCGTTCGTGATGAACAGCAAGGCCGAGATCATGCAGGCCTTCGAGGACTTCCAGGCCGGCCGGCTGGGCACCACGTCCCCGCAGGAGCTGCCGCACCGCACGGCCGCGGACACCGGACTGGAGAACGGAGGCGACCGCCGATGACGACCGAGTACGAGCGCGCCCGGACGTTCTTCGACGCGAAGGACTACGCGGGCGCCGCCCGTCTCCTCGCACCGCTCGTCGAGGAGGCCCCGGACAACCTGGCGGCCCGGTTGCTGCTCGCCCGCGCCTACTACCACTCGGCGCAGCTGTCCCGGGCGGAGACCGAACTGCGCGCCGTCCTCGACCAGGACCCGGTCGAGGCGTACGCGCACCTGATGCTGGGCCGCACCCTGGAACGGCAGAGCCGGCCGGAGGCGGCGCAGCGCCACCTGAGGCTCTGGGACGCCATGACCGGCGACGACGGGCGCGACACCCCCTAGGCCCGGGAAACGGGCGGCCTAGCCCGCGCCCGGGCGGCCGTCCGTCCCGCCGCCGCCCAGCAGTTGCTGCATCGCTGCGACCTCCTCACCGAAGGCGTCGCGGCGATGCCGCTGCCCGCAGCCCGTCACCAGGCGCGCGTAGTCGGCCGCGGCCTCGCCGATGCGGCGGCCGAGCCCGGTGGTCGCCTCCTGCGCGCCGAAGTCGTCCGTGGCGGCGTACACGCCGCGCGGCGAGACGATGGCGTGCAGGTAGGAGAACATCGGGCGCAGCGCGTGCTCGAGGACGAGTGAGTGCCGCTCGGTGCCGCCCGTGGCGCCGATGAGCACCGGCATGTCGGAGAGCGACTCCTCCGGCAGCACGTCGAAGAAGCACTTGAACAGCCCGCTGAACGAGGCGTTGAACGCCGGCGTGACCGCGATGACGCCGTCCGCGCCCGCGACCGTCTCGAAGGCCTCCTCCAGCGGAGGGGTCGGGAAGCCGGTCAGCATCGCGTCCATGACGGCCCGGCCCAGCGGCCGCAGGTCGACGAACGCCGACTCGGCGGGCCGTCCCTGCCCCTCCAGTTCGCTGCGGACCGCCGCCTCCAGCCGGTCGGCGAGCAGCCGCGTCGAGGACGGCTCCCGCAGGCCGCCGCTGATCACCGCCAGCTTCGTCATGCCGTCTCCTCACCTTCGGCTGCCGCCGCCCGCAGCGACTCGTGGGTCGGTGCGGGCGGCACCTCGGGCGGCCGGCCCACCGCGAACTCCTTGCGCAGGACGGGCACCACCTCTTCGCCGAGCAGGTCCAGCTGTTCCAGCACCGTCTTCAGCGGCAGCCCGGCGTGGTCGAGCAGGAACAGCTGCCGCTGGTAGTCGCCGGCGTACTCGCGGAAGCCCAGCGTCCGCTCGACGACCTGCTGCGGCGACCCGACGGTCAGCGGCGTCTGCGCGGTGAACTCCTCCAGCGACGGGCCGTGCCCGTAGACGGGCGCGTTGTCGAAGTACGGCCGGAACTCGCGCACGGCGTCCTGGCTGTTCGCCCGCATGAAGACCTGCCCGCCGAGCCCGACGATCGCCTGGGCGGCGCTGCCGTGTCCGTAGTGCGCGAAGCGCCTGCGGTACAGCTCGACCATGCGGCGGGTGTGGGACGGCGGCCAGAAGATGTGGTTGGCGAAGAACCCGTCACCGTAGTAGGCGGCCAGCTCCGCGACCTCCGGCGTGCGGATCGAGCCGTGCCAGACGAACGGCGGCACGCCGTCCAGCGGGCGCGGCGCGAGCGTGAATCCCTGCAGCGGGGTGCGCAGTTCGCCCTCCCAGTCCAGGGCCTCCTCGCGCCACAGCCGGTGCAGCAGCCCGTAGTGCTCGACGGTCAGCGGCACCGCCTTGCGGATGTCCTGCCCGAACCACGGATAGACCGGGCCCATGTTCCCCCGCCCGAGCATCACGTCGGTGCGCCCGCCCGACAGGTGCTGCAGGACGCTGAAGTCCTCGGCGATCTTCACCGGGTCGTTCGTCGTGATCAGCGTCGTCGAGGTGGACAGAAGCAGCCGTTCGGTCTGCGCGGCGATGAAGCCGAGCAGCGTGGTGGGGGAGGAGGGGACGAACGGCGGGTTGTGGTGCTCGCCGGTGGCGAAGACGTCCAGGCCGACCTCTTCGGCCTTCTTCGCGATGGCGACGGTCGCCTGGATGCGTTCCGCCTCCGTGGGGGTACGCCCGGTGGTCGGGTCGGGCGTGACGTCGCCGACGGTGAAGATCCCGAACTGCATCCCCGCGGTCCCGGCGGCTGCCGCGGTCCCGCCGTTTCCGGCCGGCTGCGCTGCCTGCATGTCTGCGTCCTCCCGCCCGCGTCCCGAGGCTCACGTCCGCCGCCCGACTACCCGCCATGCCCGCCGCGAACCACCGCCCTCGCCGGATCTACGCGGCGCAGAACTCGTTGCCCTCCGGGTCCTGCATGACCCACCAGTGCCCGGCGGGCCCCTGGTCGACCTCGCGGACGCGCGTCGCGCCGAGTTGCTCCAGCCGTGCCACCAGCGGATCCAGGCCGCCCGGCTCCCCGTGCACGTCGATGTGCAGCCGGTTCTTGCCGCTCTTGCCCTCCGGCACATCCTGGAACAGCAGCCGACGGCCGCGGCCGATGCCGCTGACCTCGTCGTACGGGTCGTCGGGGTGCCGGATCGCGGCGTAGCCGCGGAAGATCCGCCGGCCGCGGTGCTCGGCGACCACCTCCTCGCCGACCTGGCCGGCGGCCAGCAGCCGCTCGATCAGCGCGCTGGGGTCCTCCACCTCGTACCCCAGCGCGGCGGCCCAGAAATCCGCGAGCGCGGGCGCGTCGACGCTGTCGACGACCAGTTTCCAGTCGAGTGTCATATCCCGGTTATACCGTCGTTCACTGACACCTCCGGGCGGCGAACCGCGGGTGCGTCCGGTGCGGCGGCGATGAGTTTCCGGCGGCCGGGCCGTCAGAACTCCCGGACACCTGCAACGGAGAAGAGGAGCGCGTCGTGCGCATCGTGGTCAGTGAGTTCATCAGCCTGGACGGCGTCGTGCAGGCGCCCGGCGGACCGGACGAGGACACCGACGGCGGGTTCGCCCACGGCGGCTGGTCGCACCCGTACTTCGACCCGGAGGTGATGGGCCCCTTCCTCGACGAGGGGCTCAAGCAGGCCGACGCCCTGCTGTTCGGGCGCCGTACGTGGCAGACGATGGCCGCGGCCTGGCCGGAGCGGGCCGGCGACCCCTTCGCCGACCGGATGAACGCCATCCGCAAGTACGTCGTGACCGGCACGCTCGGGGATGACGACCTGACGTGGCAGAACACCGTCCGCATCCCGGCCGGCGAGGCCGTCGACCGCATCCGGGAGCTCCGCGCGGCCGGCGGCGGCGACCTGTCCATGATGGGCAGCCCCACGCTCGTGCGCATGCTGCTGCACGAGGGTCTGGTCGACGAGCTTCGTCTCATGCGGATGCCGGTGGTCCTCGGCGGCGGAAAGACGATCTTCCCGGAGGACGGATTGCAGCGTCCGCTGGAGCTGGTCTCCACCCTGGGGACCGCCACCGGCACGCAGGTGTCCACTTACCGTCCGGCCGCTGAGTAGTCGTGGTGCGGGCCGCCGTGCAGGCCGTAGTCGGGGAGCGTGATGTCCTCGGCCTTGGCGAACTGCGCGGCGAGCAGGTTCTTCATCGGCCACCGGTGCATCGCCCGCATCGACAGTGCCCGCATCCGGATGGCGAGCGCGCTGCAGGGCGCGTAGCCGCCGGCGCCGCCGGGTGGCAGCTGCTGGGCCCGGGTGACGTAGGGGCGCATGACCTCGCCGTACCGGCGGAAGGCGACGCGGTGGTCGCCGCCGGCCGCGGCGAGCTCGCCTGCCAGCACGTACGCGCCCACCAGCGCCAGGCTGGTGCCCAGGCCGGTCAGCGGCGTCGGACAGTACCCGGCGTCGCCGAGCAGCACGACCCGGCCGCGTGACCAGTCCGCCATGTGCACCTGGCCGATGGAGTCGAAGAAGAAGTCGGACGCGTCGCGCATCGCCTGCAGCAGGCGCGGTACCTGCCAGCCGGCGCCGGCG